>NZ_ATUL01000009.1:0-102218 GCF_000420185.1 Thioalkalivibrio sp. ALR17-21
CGACGACCCGGAGTCGTTCAGACAAAGATCAGGCCCTGGATGTAGATGGTGATCATGCCGGAGGCGGTGACCAGCGCCACGGTGGAGGATCCCCGGGCGGATTTCAGTGCGGCCACCGAGCCGAAATCAATTCGATAATCAGCATGTCGCGTCCTTTTGCCTTCTTATGAGTATCGATCCGGAGTCTAGGGAAACACTGATCAATGTACACGCTCGCGCTCGAGTCGCTTTTGCGTGCGAACAAGGCGCGGCGACCGCCGTGCAGTCATTCTGCACAAGGGAGCCGCAACGCCGTGCGCGCGCCCGTTTTTGATCAACAACGGGCGGCCGAGCCCCTGCATTCAATAACTTGTGGGGGTTGGCACCCCGGGTTCCCCGATCCTGCGTTGCGGCCCTTGCCGGTAGAACCACTACCGGCTGCGCACCGCGCCTTGTCTCGGAAAACCCGGGGTGCCAACGCGAGCGTGTATATTGATCAGTGTTTCCCTAGGGAAACACTGATCAGTGTGCACGTTCGCGTTGACGCCCGTCACCCCGGGGGTTCCAATAAGCTTCCCGCGCGCTCGGCGCGAGGGCGATGCGAACCAGGTGACAGGGAGCAAGCGATGCCAGACGGAGGGCCCGCGGTACAGCGGCAACTGGTGGACGAATGGCAGTGGCGTCTCGAACGCTGCCCCGGGCCGGTGCGCGGCCGCGTGCGCGAGCTGGCGGAGCAGCACCGTGCCTCGCTTGCGGAACGGTTCTACGCCGAGATGCTGGCGGACCCGGATGCCTGCGTGTTCCTCGACCACGAGGACGTCAATTCGCGGCTGAACGCGTCGCTGCAGGAATGGATCCGCGGCATCTTCTCCGTGGAGGCCGACAGCGGCGTGGAAGAACAGGCCGCGCGCCAGGCCCATGTGGGCGGCATCCACGCGCGCATCTCCATCCCCATCCATCTGGTCATGCGTGGCGCGCGCTGCGTGAAGGAGCAGTTCCTGACCCTGCTGGAGCTGGATTCCGCGATGGGGCACGAAATGCGGCTGCAGGCGGTGCGTCACGTCTCCGACAGCATCGACATGGCGATGGAGCTGATGAGCCACGCCTATTCACGCTCGCATGAGCGCAACGCCCGCGCCGAGGAGGCCTACCGTCTGTTCGCGGTGTCGGAGAACCTCGCCAGTGAGAAAGACCGCCAGCGGGCCTGCCTGCTGGACTGGGAGAACGGGCTGATGTTCGATCTGGCGATGGGGGCCTCGGGCGATCAGCTTCCGCGACTGTCGGCCTCCGAGTTCGGCCTGTGGTTCCGGCACAAGGGAGTGGACGCCTTTGGCGGGGCCGCGGAAACCGAGCGGGTGCTGGAGGCCGTCGCCCGCATCGACGAGGCCCTGCTGCCGTCGCTGGTCTGCGTCGAGGCCCGGCAGCGGCAGGATTACCTGCGTGACGTGCGCGAGCAGGTCCGTAGCATCGACTACCATCTGGGTCAGCTGTTCGAGCGCAGCAACGAACTGGAGTCCGGGCGCGACGTCCTTACCCGGACCCTGAACCGCAAGTTCCTGCCCGTGGTGCTGGGGCGGCACACCGCCAGCGTACAGCAGACCCATGCCCCTTTCGCGGTACTGGCCCTGGATATCGACTATTTCAAGCGGGTCAATGACGAACATGGCCACGAGACCGGCGACCGCATCCTGCAGCAGTTCGCCACGCTGCTGGTCAGCAACTCGCGGGCCGGCGATTACCTCTTTCGCCTGGGCGGCGAGGAATTCCTGATGATGCTGGTGGACGTGGTCCCGCGCGATGCCGAACGCATCGCCGAGAAACTGCGCACCGCGGTCCGTGCCGAGCCGTTCCAGGGTGCCCATGGCCAGCAGCTCGGGCTGACCGTGAGCATCGGACTGGCCAGTCACGACGGCCACCCGGACTACCAGCGCCTGGTGCGCCGGGCCGACGACGCCCTCTACGTCGCCAAGAACAGCGGCCGCGATCAGGTGGCCGTCGCGGACTGAAACCGCTTCCCGACCGGCAGCGGCCGGCCGGCGGTCAGTACATCGCGGCCATCATCTTGCGGCGGTACTGGCTGACCAGCGGATTGTCGTTGCCGAGGGCGTTGAAGGCCGCCAGCAGCCCCTTCTTGCCGGCGTTGTCGCCCTCGTTGTCCTTGTAGTCCGGGTGCTGCTTCATCAGTTCCAGGTACAGGCCCAGGGCCTCCTCGTAGCGGCCGTGCAGCATGGAATACGCGGCCAGGGTTTCCAGGGTCTCCGGCGCCGGATCGCCCTGCTGCATCTCCTGTGTCAGCGCCTGCGGGTCGGCGCCGGCGGCCCGGCGGGAGAACCGCAGGTGGGCGCGCAGGGTCTTCACCGCGTCGTCCTCCGCGCGGTTCAGCGGCAACTGGTTGAGCTGCGCCTCGGCGGTATCGGGGTCGCCCGCCTGGGACAGCGCGCGCGCCAGCTCGATGCGCAGATCCGGGTCCTCGGGGAAGGCCTCCAGCGCGGTTTCCAGGGTGGTGCGGGCGGCCGCGGTGTCACCGGCGCGGATCTGCGCGCGGGCCAGTTCGGAGCGCAGGTCCTTGTTGCCCGGATCGACCGCCACGGCCTCTTCCAGCGCGCGCACGGCACCTGCCGCATCCCCGGCCTGCAGGGCGGCCAGGGCCTGCTGGCGGTGGGCGTCGGAGGGGCGCTCGACGTGGCGATCGATCATCTCGCGGATGGTGGACTCCGGCTGTACCCCCATCTGCTGATCCACCACCTCGCCGTGACGAAAGCACATGATGGTGGGCAGGCTGCGCACCCCGTACTGCCCGGCCAGCTCCTGGTTCTCGTCGCTGTTGACCTTGGCCAGCCGGAACGCGCCGCCATAATCTTCGGCGATCTTCTGCAGCAGGGGCATCAGCTGTTTGCAGGGTCCGCACCAGGCGGCCCAGAAGTCGACCAGCACCGGACGCCGGTGCGATTCGTCCAGCACCGCCTGCTGGAAGCTGTCGCGGGTGACGTCGAGAATGGCATCGCCGGTGGCGTTTTCGGCTTCGGTCATCGGAAACCTCCTGGAAGATCGGAATACGGGATATGCGGTGCATTGTTGGGATCGTCCCGGCGATTGCAAGCAGCCGAGTGCCCGCGAGCTCTGGTACGCTGCGCACTGTGCGGCGCGCGGGGCCGCGGGTTTCGTCCGGAGGTCGCTTCGCTCCTCGCAATGACCGGCGCTCAGGTACCGTCATCGCGAGGCGCGCAGCGCCGTGGCGATCTGTGCGGGCGGCCCCGGCAAAGGGCATGATCAACAAAGGGGTTCCTGAGTGAGCTATTCCGCATCCGACATCGAAGTCCTCGAGGGGCTGGACCCGGTGCGCAAGCGCCCGGGGATGTACACCGACACCGCGCGTCCCAATCATCTCGCCCAGGAGGTCATCGACAACTCGGTGGACGAGGCGGTCAGCGGCTACGCCAGCCGTATCGACGTGGTCCTGCACAAGGACGACTCGGTGTCCGTCACCGATGACGGGCGCGGCATGCCGGTGGACCTGCATCCGCGCGAGAACCGCCCGGGGGTCGAGGTCATCCTGTCCACGCTGCATGCCGGCGGGAAGTTTTCCGACAAGAGCTATCAGTTCTCCGGCGGGCTGCACGGGGTCGGGGTATCGGTGGTCAACGCGCTGTCCGAACGCCTGGACGTGGACATCCGGCGCGACGGCCGGCGCTGGCAGATGGCCTTCGCCGGTGGTCACAAGCTGCAGGACCTCGAAGCGGTCGGCGAGGTCGGCAAGCGCAATACCGGCACCACGCTGCATTTCTGGCCCGATGCGCAGTACTTCGACTCGTCGAAGTTCTCGGTGCCGCGGCTCAAGCACATCCTGCGCGCCAAGGCGGTGCTGTGCCCGGGCCTGACCGTCACCTTCCGCGACGAGACCTCCGGCGAGGCCTGCGAGTGGTGCTACCAGGCCGGTCTGCGCGACTACCTGGTGGAGGCCCTGGAGGGGCTGGAACGCCTGCCGGAAGAACCGTTCATGGGTTCGGTCTCCGGCCACAGCGAGGCGGTGGACTGGGCGGTGACCTGGCTGCCGGACGGCGGCGAGGTGGTGTCCGAGAGCTACGTGAACCTGATCCCCACGACCCAGGGCGGCACCCACGTGAACGGCCTGCGCACCGGGCTGACTGACGCGGTGCGCGAGTTCTGCGAGTTCCGCAATCTCATCCCGCGCGGGATCAAGCTGGCGCCGGAGGACGTGTGGGAGCGGGTCTCCAGCGTGCTGTCGTTCAAGATGCAGGACCCGCAGTTCGCCGGGCAGACCAAGGAACGGCTGTCCTCGCGCCAGGCCGCGCCGTTCATTTCCGGGGTGGTCAAGGATGCCTTCAGCCTGTGGCTGAACCAGCACCCGCAGCAGGGCGAGCGCATCGCCGAGCTGGCGATCCAGAACGCGCAGAAGCGCAGCCGCGCGGGGCGCAAGGTGGTGCGCAAGAAGGTGACCCAGGGCCCGACCCTGCCGGGCAAGCTGGCCGACTGCGCCAGCCAGGAGCTGGCGCGCACCGAACTGTTCCTGGTCGAGGGCGACTCCGCCGGTGGCTCCGCCAAGCAGGCGCGCGACCGCGATTTTCAGGCGATCATGCCGCTGCGCGGCAAGATCCTGAACGCCTGGGAAGTGGAGCCCGATCAGGTGCTGGCCTCGCAGGAGATCCACGACATCGCCGTGGCGCTGGGCGTGGATCCGGGGACGCAGAGCCTGGAGGGGCTGCGCTACGGCAAGATCTGCATCCTCGCGGACGCCGATTCCGACGGCGCCCATATCGCCACGCTGCTGTGTGCGCTGTTCCTGAAGCATTTCCGCCCGCTGGTGGAGCAGGGCCATGTGTTCATGGCCATGCCGCCGCTGTACCGCATCGATGTCGGCAAGCAGACCTTCTATGCCCTGGACGAGGACGAAAAGGCCGGAGTGCTGGAGCGCATCGAGGCGGAAAAGCTGAAGGGCAAGGTCGCGGTGACCCGCTTCAAGGGGCTGGGCGAGATGAACCCGATGCAGCTGCGCGAGACCACCATGAATCCCGACACCCGCCGGCTGGTGCAACTGACCCTGGATTCGGCCGAGGAGACCGGCAGCCTGATGGACATGCTGCTGGGCAAGAAGCGCGCCGGGGAACGCCGCGCCTGGCTGGAGGGCAAGGGGCACCTGGCCGACGTGGACGTGTGAACGGAGGCCCGTATGTCGCGGCTTTCCATCGACCTGCACGAATGCTTTCGCGATGGCCGGCGCATCGATCAGGCGCTCAACGGCGCGATCGACGAGGCCTGCGAGAAACGCATCAAGACCGTGGAGATCATCCACGGCAAGGGCAGCGGGCAGCTGAAAAAGCGGGTGCTGCGTTTCCTGCAGCAGCCGGAGGTCAAGGCGCGTTACCACCGGGTGGAGAAGGATTCGAAGAATCACGGCCGGCTGTTCGTGCATTTTCGCCACTGAATCCGCGCCGCCGCGTCGGGGCATGCGCGGTACCGGTGGCCGTATGCGATAGGATGCGCGCCATGCCGACCGTTCTGCGCCTGTTCGACCGCCTGCCGCTGTGGCTGTTCGCCCTGATCGTGGCAACCGTGGGCCTGTGGCCCTGGCAGCCCGAGCCGGCGATCGCCGGACTGGTGCGCGACCTGCTGGCCGGTGAACTCGCCGGTGCGGCAGGCTGGGGCGGTCTGCTGCTGCACGGACTGCCGTGGCTGCTGATGGCGCTGCGTCTGGCCCGCCAGAGCCGGAACGGTGCCTGATCGGGTACGCTGCGGACTGCTGCAACAACAACGGGCCCGTCGGGTCCGCCAACCGGCCGCAAGGCCGACACGCGATGACACAGGAGAATCGACCATGCGCTTTATCGTTGCCGTTACCGCCGGAACCGATGACCCCACCCGCGCCACGCTGGGCATGATCGCCGCCAAGGTGGCGAAGGATCAGGGCCACGACGTGACCGTATGGCTGCAGGGCGAGGCGGCGAACATCGCCAACCGCAACGTCTACGACAAGATCGTTGGCCACAACATGCCGGCGATGAAGGACATCGTCGAGGATCTGGTCGACGCCGGCGTGCCGCTGTGGGTCTGCGAGGCCTGCGGCCGTGGCCGGGACGTGACCCCGGACAACTTCCTGGCCACCGCCGAATACGCCGGCATGGGCCACTACGTCCAGGCGGTGGCCGAGTTTGATCGCTCGATGAGCTTCTGATTCGGGCGGGTTGAGCTTCCCGCCCGAACAGTCCGGCTGGCGCCTGCGCGCCGTCCCCGGCGGGGTCCGCGTCCTGCTGACCCTGCTGCTTCTGAACGGGCTGTTTCTGGCCCTGGACATCCCGCGCCACGCGGGGCCGGGGTGGCTGGCCTGGGAGGCCGTGGTCCTGGCCGGACTGTTCGCCGTCCTTCCTTTGGCCGTCGCCCGCGTGCTGGCGCGGGTGGTAGCCGCCGTCCTCCTTGCACTGATCGTACTGGCGCTGTTCGAGGCGCTGGCCCGCGTCAGCCTCGCCCGTCCGCTGAATGTCTACGTGGACATCGGCCTGCTGGATGCCGTCTTCCGGCTGCTGACCGGCAACCTCCCCACTTTCGGCGTGATCCTGGCCGTCGCGGCGCTGCTGGCCGTGATCGGACTGGCGGTGTGGTCGCTGGCGCGTCTGCTGGCGCGCCCGGTCGTGCCCCGGGGCGCGGGTTTCGTGCTGCTGGGCGCGGGCCTCGCCGGGCTCGCGGGCCACGCGGTGGGTGTGGAGCCGCCGCGCACGGCGGCGCCGGCGGTGGCGCTGGTAACGGAGCAGGTCGACGGCATGCGCGAGGCGCGGCGCGAGGACCGCGCGCTGGCGCACCGGCTGGAAGAGGATCCGCAGCTGGCCGAACCCCGGCCGCTGGAGGGTCTGGCCGGTGTTGACGTGGTGGTGGGCCTGATCGAGTCCTACGGGGTCTCGGCGCTGGAGATCCCGCGCTATGCCGAGGTCATCGAGCCGACGCTGGAGGATCTGCAGCAGGATCTCGCCGCGCGGGATCTGCACGCGGTGACCGGGGTGATGAAGGCCCCCGTCGCCGGCGGACAGTCGTGGCTGGCGCACGCCACCCTGCTGTCGGGCGTGGCCGTGCGGCACGCCGGCCAGTATCGCCGGCTGCAGGAGCGGGAGCGGGCGACCCTGGTGCAGGACTTCGCGGCCACCGGCCATCACACGGCCATGCTGGCCCCGGCCATCACCCTCGACTGGCCACAGGGGCGCTGGTTCGGCTGGGACCGGATCCTGGATCGCGACGGCATGGACTACCGCGGCCCCCCGTTCTTCTGGGTCACCATGCCCGACGAATTCACCTGGTGGCGCTTCGAACAGGACGTGCGGCCGCACCCGCAGGGCGGGGAGGCGCCGGTGTTCGCGATGCTCGCGCTGGTCAGCAGCCACGCCCCGTGGACCCCGGTGCTGGACGTGCTGGACGACCCGGATGCGATGGACGACGGGCGGGTGTTCCACGAACAGGCCGGCGCCGGGCCCGCCCCCGAGGTGCTGTGGCGGGACTTCGACCGCGTGCGCGACCATTACGCCGAGGCGGTGCGCTACTCGCTGGAGGTCAGCGGCCACTGGGCGCGCGACCACGTGGACGAGGACACCCTGTTCCTGATGCCGGGCGACCACCAGCCGGCGGCCCTGATCACCGGCCCGGACCCCTCGTGGGCGGTGCCGGTGCACGTGATCTCCGGGGACCCGGACCTGCTGGAGCCGTTCCGGGCCCGCGGCTTCCACGACGGCTTCGAGCTGCCACCGGCCACCGGGGACAAGGACATCCCCGGGTTCGAGGACCTGCGCGACTGGCTGCACGAGGGTTACACCGAGCGCCCCTGATCAACCGGTGGCTGCGTAATCGTTTTGTCGCGCTTTCTCTTTTTTGTAACAAAAATGTTTCGCCTGAATCGATTTTGTTGCAATCTGGGGCCATTGAATATCCAGGATTCGGCGTATGAGCCCATTGGGTTATCGGTGGCTGATTCGTGCGTTCGGACTGCCGTCCGCGTCCCTGCCCGTGTCTTCGAGTCTGGGCACGCGCCTGCGTGAGACATGGCAGGAGGACGGGACGGTCCAGTATGAGTACCCGCCGCAGTACGCAGCCGGTGACGCGCTCGCGAACCAGCTTGAATTCGCGCTGAAGCACGAGGGCGTGAATCTGGCGGTTCTGGCGGACCTGTTCCGTGCCTGTGGCCCCGCACCGATCGAGGCGGCGGTAAGCGAAAAACCCACCGGGCGTTATCGGCGGCTGATGGGGTTCTTCTACGAACGCCTGACCGGGGAGCGCCTCGCGGTCTCGCGGACAGCGGGCGGCAACTACGTGGACGCACTGAACCCCGACCATTATCTGACTGCGCCGGAACCGGAATTCGATCGGCGCTGGCGGGTCCGGGACAACCTTCTGGGGGATGGCGGTTTCTGTCCGGTCATTCGTCGGACGCAGCGCTTGAGAGAGGCCCTGGCCCAGCCGCTGACCGAGGAGCTGTCCGGGCTGGTCGGGGCATTTCCACCGGAACTGTTTGCCCGGGCCAACGACTATCTCTACCTCAAGGAAACGCGCTCGACCTACGGGATCGAACATGAGCCGGAACCGGTCTCCGGGCGTCTCGAGCGCTTCGTGGCATTGCTGCGTGAAGCAGGGCGGGTCCCGCTCGCGGAGCTGCTGGACGAGGCCGGCCTGACACGGCGCCAGAATCTGGTGGTGGACCCGCGCTATGCGGAAAGCGGTTTTCGCTCTGTCCAGAATTACGTGGGCGAGCAGCGGCCGGATTTCACGCAGCGTGTGCACTACGTATGCCCCCCGCCCGGATGGCTGGCCTCGATGATGGAAGGCCTGGCGACGGTGGCTACGCGGAGTCACGGACTTTCGCCGCTGGTTCGCGCCGCGGCCGTGGGGTTCGGCTTTGTCTTCATTCACCCGTTCGAAGACGGTAACGGGCGGCTCCATCGTTTCCTGATCCACGATCTGCTGCATCGCGACGGATTCGTGGAAGGCAATCTCATGCTTCCGGTTTCGGCCACCATGCTGCGCCGGATTGCCGAATACGACGCGGTTCTGGAACGTTACTCGCGGCCGCTGATGGAGGAGCGGGTCGACTACCATCTGGATCCCGAAGGACGGCTGGAGCTGCGGAATCCGGAAGAAGTGGCCAGTTACTATCGGTATCCCGATCTGACGGCCCAGACCGAATACCTCGCGGAAACGGTGGCCCGCACCGTCCGGGAAGATCTGGTGGAAGAACTGCGTTTCCTTCGTGGTCATGACGCTGCACGCCGCGCCGTCCGCGAGATCGTGGATCTCCCGGATCGGCGCCTGGATCTGTTGCTGCGTTTGCTCCACCAGAACGAGGGCCGGCTGTCACGGAACAAGCGCGGTCAGTTCGGCGAGATCGAGGATCATGAACTCGAACGGATCGAGCAGGTCTGGCAGCAGGCATTCATGCTCACGGACGGCTGACGGGAGGTAGAGACATGCGCATCGTGGTCGCTCTGGGAGGCAACGCCCTGCTGCAGCGGGGCGAGACGCCCTCGGCCGCGAATCAGCGGCACAACGCGCGGCGCGCGGCCGCGACCATCGCCGGCCTGGCGGCGGAGCACGAGGTGATCGTGACCCACGGCAACGGCCCGCAGGTGGGGTTGCTGGCGAACCAGGCGGAATGCGACCGCATCGCCTGGCCGCTGGACGTGGTGGGTGCGGAGAGCCACGGGATGATCGGCTATATCCTCGCGCAGGAGCTGCACAACGCACTGGGACATGATCGCGTGGCAAGCCTGCTGACGCAGACCGAGGTCGACCCGCGGGACCCGGCCTTCGACGAGCCGAGCAAGTTCATCGGACCGACCTACGCCGAGGAGGCCGCGCGGCGTCTGGCGCTGGAGCGTGGCTGGCGCATCGCCCGCGACGGCAAGGCCTGGCGGCGGGTGGTGGGCTCGCCCGAACCGCGCGCGCTGCTGGGGGTGCCCGCGATCCGGACCCTGGCGGCCAGCGGGACGCTGGTGGTGTGTGCCGGCGGCGGCGGGGTGCCGGTGGCGCGCGATGCCGACGGCCGGCTCTCGGGCGTGGAGGCGGTGGTGGACAAGGATCTTGCCGCGGCCCTTCTGACCGCCGAGGTGGAGGCCGATGCCCTGTTGATGCTCACCGATGTCGATGCGGTCTATGCCGACTGGGGCACGGACCGGGCCCGGCGGCTGGACCGCCTGAAGGCCAGCGACATTGATCCGGCCGAATGGCCGCCGGGGTCCATGGGGCCCAAGCTGGATGCGGCGCGGCGGGTGGCCGCGGGCGGCCGCATGGCGGGCATCGGGGCGCTGGGGTCGGCCGCGGCCATCCTCGCCGGTACCGCCGGTACCCGGGTGACCCCGTAACGGACGTGCCCCCGGTTGCGACCCGAGTTCTTGGCGCCGCGCCCTTGCGCCGGCACGCTGATGGCGAAGCCTTCGGAGGAGATTGGAAAGACATGAACATCCGGAAGATAAGTCCGGCCCTGCTGCTGGCCGCCGGCCTGTGGCTGGCCGGTTGCGACGGCGAACCGCAGGCGGAGGACGGTCCGCCTCAGGCCCTCGGCGATCGCCAGATGGAGCCGCAGCCAACGGATAACGAGGGCGTGCGGCGCCCGCAGCAGCGGGGCATGCCGGCCGCCGACGTCAAGCGCACCGACGACGACTGACGCCGCCGGGCGTCACCACATCAGGTCGTCGGGCACCACGTAATCCGCATACGGGTCGTCGGCGGCCGGTTCGCTGTCCGCGGCCTCCTCGGCGGGGATGACCAGCGGCCACTGCGGGTCGCGCTCGCGGATGCGATCCGCGGACTCGCGGGGCACCAGGCGAAAACCGGCCTCCGGTCGGTGGTCCAGGCCGGCGATCGCGGCGCGTCCGTCGGCCAGCTGGCGCCGCAGGGCCGGCGTGACCGGCAGGCTGCGGATCCGCCCGCCCTGCTGGAAGTGATAGTCCTCGGCGTCCTCGCCGGCGGGCACCGGATACAGGTTGGAACTGACCAGCTCGCGCAGCTGGGCGGTTAGGGCCTTGCGCGCGGCGCGGGCCTGGCGTTCCTCGTTCTTGCGCCGCGAGCGTTCGGCCTGTTCCGCCTGACGCTGTTCGGCGGCCGTGGGCTCGGCCGCGGGTGGCGCCGCCTTCTTCGGCTTTTTGGCCTTTTTCTTGCCCTTGTGCTGTTCGCTGCGGGCCTTCTTGACCTGCTTTTCGTCGACCAGGCCGGTCTTGAGGAGCTGGTCGCGCATTGCGTCGGACATGTTCGGTTGCCGTCTGGCTGAGTGGAACCTGTCAGGATAGCCGGAACCGGGGGCTGCGTGCAGGGGCGGTCCGGGTGTGGTCGGTGTTTTGCCGGCGCGGCGGCTCAGGGGAGGCCCGGGACCGAGGCCGAGGCGAGTTCGGCGGCCCCTGCGGAGCGCTCGGCCGGCGGGAGCCCGGGCTCGAGGCGGGCGAGGCGCTCCTCGATGGTGGCCGCGCACGGGCGCAGGTACGGGTCCGCAGTGGCGGCCGGAGGCGGGCATTCCCGCAGCAGGTGCAGCGCCCCCAGGTGCTCCGCGCGCAATTCCAGCTCCAGCAGGGCGCGGTACAGGGCATGCCGTTCGGGGGTGTGCAGGCGTCGGCGCAGGGCCCGGATCCGGAGGGTGGTGCGGGTACTCCAGTCGCGTGCCCGGGCGTGCAGCCGATCGAGATCGTCGGCGGCCAGTGGACCGGGGTGCCAGGCGGCGAACAGCACCCGAATCACGTCAGCCCCATGGTGATCCTGCCAGGCCATCAGCCGCTCGTGCAGCGCCGGATCGTTCCAGGCGGTCTCGGCGAACGACCAGAAATCCCCGGTCGCCCGGGTGTCAGGCACTGCTGGCGGCGGAGGTGCTGACGCCGGCCGTGGTGCGCAGGGCATCCAGGTCGGGGATGTAGAGGTCGCGGGTGTGCAGCTCGATCAGTCCCTGGCGCCGCATCTGCGTGAACAGCCGGCTGATGGTTTCCTGGGTCAGGCCCAGGTGGTTGGCGATGTCCGCGCGCGACATCGGCAGGATGAAGCGGTCGGCCGCAAGCCCGCGTGCCTGGTGGCGCTGGGACAGCGAGAGCAGAAAGGTGGCCAGGCGCTGTTCCGCGCTGCGCTGGCCGAGCAGGGCGTGCAGGTTTTCCTCGCTGGCCAGGCCGCGGCTCATTACCCCCATCAGGTGCTGCCGGAACGTGGGCAGGCGGCCGGAGAGGTCTTCCACCAGCGACCAGGGCACCGCGCATACGCTGGTGGACTCCAGGGCGATGGCGGTGACCGGATGGGAACCCTGATGAATGGCGTCCAGCCCCAGGAGCTCGCCGGCCAGTGCAAAGCCGGTGATCTGTTCGGTCCCGTCGTCTCCCATCAGTACCGTCTTCATCGTGCCGGTGCGCACGGCGTACAGATATTCAAACGGCGACCCCATGGAGAACAGCGTGCTGCCTTTCTCGATCGGCCGGCGCTGCTGCACGATCTCGTCGAGCTGCCATAGCTCGGTGTCGGGCAACCCCATGGGCAGGCACAACTGGCGCAGGGTGCACTGATCGCAGGCTTGAGTCGGGCGCAAGGTCATGGCCGGAGGGTAGCCCGTTTGCCGCAATGTGGGAAGACGCTGCGGGTTTTTACGCCGGCGCTCGCGGTGGCGGTGTTCCCCGGATGCACTACGCTTGATGCGTTGGTACAACGGATGATGTGCGGACCGGCTCCACTGGACGGGCTCGGAGGTGAGAGTTAGACTCAGTATAAAAATAGCCGGACACGGAATCGTGCCGGATTTCAGGGAATCGAGGGCACTCAGTAATGATTGAACGGATGCTGGAACAGCATGTTCGCCACGGGACGCTGACCCTGCGTCGCCCGGATGGCACCGAGCAGCGTTTTGGCAGCGGCGAGCCGGAAGTGGTCATGCGGCTGCATGATGCCAGCGCCCTGAAGCGCATCGCGCGGGATCCCGGCTTCGAGCTGGGCGAGACCTACATGGACGGGCTGTGGTCGCCTGGGCCGGAGGGGCTGCGGGCCTTTCTTGATATGACCATGCGCAATTTTGCGCCGATGTTCCAGAAACGGGTCGGCTTTCTCACACGCACGCTGCGCGGGCTGATGGAGCAGGGCAATCGTGTGGCGCGCAGCTACAAGAATATCTCTCACCATTACGACGTGGACGAATGGTTGTTCCGGCGCTTCCTCGACGAGGGGATGTTCTACAGCTGCGCCTATTTCGCCGAGCCGGGGATGACCCTGGAGGAGGCGCAGCAGGCGAAGTGCGAGGTCCTGCGCCGGAAACTGTGCCTGGAGCCCGGCATGCGCGTGCTGGACATTGGCTGCGGCTGGGGCGGGCTGGCGATGTATCTGGCCGAGCACGCGGATGTTCGGGTCGACGGCATCACCCTGTCGCGCGAGCAGCTGCGGGTAGCGCAGGACGAGGCGAAGCGCCGGGGTCTGGAGCATAAAGTGCGGTTTCTCTATCAGGATTACCGCGAGCACGAGGATCAGTACGACCGGATCGTCAGTGTCGGCATGTTCGAACACGTGGGGCAGCCGAACTACGGCACCTTTTTCCACCGGGTCAACGAGCTGCTCAAGCCAGAGGGGATCGCGGTGCTCCACACCATCGGTCGCCAGGAGCCGCCGGCCACGGCCAACCCCTGGCTGAAGAAATACATCTTCCCCGGCGGTTACACCCCCGCCCTGTCCGAGGTGATGGAAGCGCTGGAGCCCACGCCGCTGTACACCACCGACATCGAATTCTGGCGGCTGCACTATGCCGAAACCCTGGCCGAATGGTACCGGCGCTTTCAGGCAGTCCGTGAAGACGCGGCGGCCAGTTTCGACGAACGCTTCTGCCGCATGTGGGAGTTCTATCTGGCGAGCTGCGAGGGCACCTTCCGCTGGTGGAAGCAGGTGGTGTTCCATATCCAGATGGCGCGCCGGCAGGATGCCGTTCCGCTCACCCGCGACTATCTCTGCGGGCGGGAAGACCCCGGGATGCGTTCGGTGCCGCCGGCGGACGAGCTGATTTCTTCCGCGCGGTGAACCCCGGGCTCCGGCACGGGTCCAGTGTGGATTCCCGTCGTCGCTGACGGCGACGCGCGGGGCTTGCGCGCTTTACACTGACCGGGGTTTCCGGTGTTCGGGGAGTAGGGGTGTTCCGCCTTTTTCGTCAACGCAAATCCGAGGCCCCGGGCGCCCCGGAACCGCAGGAGTCGACTCAGGACCAGGTCCTGATCGAGGCTGCGGGACGCAGCCGCATCACCGAGGTGGCGACCAGTGCCCGCAAGGTCCCGTGGTCGCTGAACCTGCTGCAGCTTTTGTGGGCGGCCGGCCCCGTGACCTTCCTCGCGATGCAGGGCGGCTACTTCCTCGGGTTCGGCCATGCGGCTCCCACCCAGAATTTCGTCTTCTTCGCGGTCTATACCCTGCTGTTCGGGGTGATCGGCCTGATCGCCCGCTTCGTCGCCGATGCCACGCGGGGAAGGCGGCAGGAGCGCTCGCAGGTCCAGCTGCGCAACACGATCGATTTGCTGCCGGATCTGCTGTTCGCGACCCGCGACCTGGCCATGGGCGAGATGACGCCGGACATGCGGCGGCGGCAGTCGGCGGCGGTGCTGCTGCACGAGGTCGAGGTATCGCCGGAGGCGGTGGCGGTCGCGGTGCGCGAAATGACCGGTGACCCGACGCTGGCCTCCACCGCCGAGCAGATCGAGATCTACCGGCGCCTGGGGCTGCATGCGCGGGTAGCGGACCTGGTGGAGGCCACCGCCGATGCCCGCATGGCCGCGCTGGAGCGCCTGCATGCGGAGGATTCGGAGCTGGCGGAATTGCTGCGCGACCGGCTGCAGGGGGTTGCGCCCACCCGCGAGGAGGGAGTGCGTCGCATCGACCAGTTCCTCGAGCGCCTGTTCTCGGCGGCGGATGCCGACGATCTGTCCCGCTGCAGCCTGGACGACGTGCAGGCGATCTTCGTGCTCGCCTTCGAGCTGGTCAACGGCCGTCAGATCAAGCGCCTGACCTTCGAATGGTCCGGGTCGTGGCAGTTGGGTCGGGCCCTGGATCGACTGGAATACCAGGGCAATCGCTTCCGCGTGGCTCAGGCCGGGGTCATCAGTCGTCTGCGTTCGCTGGCCATGTTGCTGGCACACAGCGAGACCAGCGGCATCACCCAGCAGCATCTGCGCGAACCGCTGCCGGTGCTGGGCCAGCAGGTGCTGGCAGGCCTGCATGCCATGCTGGCGGCCGAACCGGACGTCCGCACCGCGGACGGCCGTATCCTGGGGGTCGCGATGGCGCAGGTGGACGAGCTGCGCGAGGCGCGCAACCGGTTGATGCAGGCGCAGAGCCGCTATGGCGACGCGGCGGAGCGCTGGGGAGCCCTGCGCCGCCGCGAACGCGACCGCAAGGGGGGGCGGCGCTGGGAAATGCGTTCGGCGCGGCGCATCCGCGTGTCCGAGGAGCTGATCGAGCTGGATGACAACCAGAAGATCAAGCTGGCCGACGGGCTGTGCGAATACCTCGAGGAGCTGCAGATCCGGCGCGAGGGTGATTTCATCTATTTCGGCAAGAAACCGCTCGACAACGAGACCGCCAAGCGCATCGGGATCCAGCTGGCGCTGTTGCTGGACCCGCTGGTGGATCTGACCAACCCGAGTATCCAGCGTGCGATCTATTCCAGTCCGGCGGCCTATCTTGGCGGCCTGTATGTGGGCATGAGTGCCGACGCCAAGGCCGGGCTGGGATCGGCCATGGTGCGCATGGTGCGCCAGGACCTCGGCCGGACGGCCGAGTGGCTGGCCCTGCGCCTGACCCGGGTCTATCACCTCCCGCTGACCGAGGGCCTGCGCGAATTCCTCCAGCGTCAGTACGGGGCCAACCCGGAGCGACTGGCGATGCTGGCGCAGAACACCGGAGATGAATCCCACCATCCCGTGGCCCTGCGGGCCGAGCGCTCGCCCGAGTTCGACGCCATGCTCCAGGACAAGGAATGGGGCCGCCTTCTGCGGCGTGGCGCCCGCTATCGCCAGGCCGAGGAGGCGCGGCAGAACTGAACGCCGCGCGGTCGGCCGGAGAGCACGGGTGGAAAATCAGGGGGGGCTCATGTACCCTGCGCCCCGTTCCTCGGTGCCCTGGCGGTTTCGCCGCCGGGTTAAACGGGAAGTCCGGTGAGCGCTCACGCGCGAGTCCGGCGCTGCCCCCGCAACGGTGATCGAGCGCGGATCCATTCCGGAGTCCTTCGGCAGTGGATCCTCGAGGCTGGCGGCCGAATGCCACTGTGTCATGGACACGGGAAGGCGCCGCCCGCCGGGAATCTCCCGCTCGTCAGCCCGGAGACCGGCCGGGGAATGGTCGTGCGGCACGCGGAGGGCGTGCGAGACGGATGACCGTTCCCGCCACGGGTCCCCGTACCCGTTTCCCGCCGGGAATGCGTTCCTCGTCTTCATCCCTCGCGCCGGCGCGATCCCCGTGAACCAGCGGCGTGCGGGCGGCTCGCCGGGAGATCCGAAGACATGAAACGCAGCATCCTTTCCGCAGCCATCGTTGCAGCCGTGTCCCCGGCCGTGGCCGACGAGGCGCCGGGCACCGACTCCGACTCCGCGACCCTGCAACCCGTTCAGGTCACTGCGACCCGTCTCAGCCAGACCGTGGACGAGGCCCTGGCCTCGGTGACGGTCATCGACCGCGAAGAGATCGAACGCCTGCAGCCGCGCCAGTTCACCGATCTGGTGGAGGGGCGCGCCGGGGTCTCGGTGGCGGGTAATGGCCCGTTCGGCAAGACGTCCAGTGTCTTCCTTCGGGGAACGAACTCTGATCACCACCTGATGCTGATCGATGGCGTGCGCATGGGCTCGGCCACCAGCGGCGGTGCCAGCTGGCAGTTCCTGCCGCCCGAAGAGATCGATCGCGTGGAGATCGTGCGCGGGCCGCGCACCTCCATCTACGGCTCCGATGCCATCGGCGGGGTGACCCAGGTCTTCAGCCGCGCGGGCCGCGAAGGGCCGCCGCGGGTCAATGCCTTCCTTGGCGCCGGCAGCTTCAGCACCTGGGAGGCCGGGCTCGGCGTGGCCGGCGGCACCGGGCGCACCGATTACAGCCTGTCCGTCAGTATGTTCGATACCGAGGGCATCGACGTGCAGGACGACGTGGGTGACGACGATCCGGATGGCTATGACAACACTTCGCTGGCCGGCAAGGTTGCCCACCGCCTCGACAACGGGATCGAACTTTTCGGCAATGTCCTCTATTCCGAAGGCCGCTCGGAATACGATGCAGACGAGTTCGGCACGGGGGTTCCATACGATCAAGCTTATACGGACTTTGTGCACGCCGCTCTCCGGGCCGGCATTCGTGTTCCGCTAACCGACCGCTGGGATACAGAATTCACGCTTGCCCAGTCACGGGATGAAGGTGACCAGGTGACGGAAGGCGGCGTGTCCGGGGGAAGTGTCGATCAATTCGACACTCGGCGGGATCAGCTGACCTGGCGCAACGATGTCCGCCTGGGGGAGCGAACCGACCTGATCGCCGGGGTGGATGCCTACGAGGACCGTGTCGACAGTACCGCCGATTACGACGAAGACTCACGTTATAACGTGGGTGTCTATTCGGTCGTGCGCACCGAACTCGGCAACCACGATCTGGAAGGCTCGCTGCGCTACGACGACAACGAGCAGTTCGGTGACAAAACCACCGGGCAGGTCGCCTGGGGCATGCAGGCCACCGACGCCCTGCGGCTGCGCGCCAGCTACGGCACCGCGTTCAAGGCACCCACCTTCAATGAGCTCTACTTCCCCGGATTCGGCAACCCCGATCTTGAGCCCGAGGAATCCCGTACCGCGGAGCTGGGTGCCCGGTATTCGGCCAGCCTCGCCTACGTGGATGTGGCGGTGTTCGAAACACGCGTGGATGAATTGATCGACAACCGGCTGGTCGGCGGCCAGTTCCTGCCGGTGAATGTGGACGAAGCGCGGATCCGGGGTCTCGAACTGGAAGGCGGGCATGACCTTGGGCCGTGGAATGCCCGGGTCTCCCTGACCCTGCTGGATACGGAAAATCGTGACACCGGCAATGAACTGCGTCGCCGTCCGCCGGCGTCAGCCCGTTTCGACCTGGACCGCCGGATCGGTGATTTCTCCGTGGGCGGTACGCTCCTTGCCCGCAGCCGCAGCTACAACGATGCTGACAATGACGAGCGGCTCTCGGGCTACGGCACCGTGAATCTGCGTGCGGCCTATCGATTTGACCCGGAATGGAGTATCGAGGCTTCGGTGTCGAATCTTTTCGATCGCGACTACGTGGTCGCGCGTGACTCGTCCAACGATGCCGATTACAACAACCCCGGCCGCGCTGCGTTCGTGAAACTGCGTTATCAGCAGCAGAGGTAAGGTCATGGGCAATCGACTGTCGAAGATCGCGACCCGCACGGGTGACGAGGGGCGTACCGGCCTGGGTGACGGCTCGCGCGTGGACAAGGACTCGCATCGCGTCGAGGCTTTTGGTGACGTGGACGAACTGAACAGCGTGATCGGGCGGGTGCTGGTGCACGAGCTGCCCGAGGACGTACGGCGTTCGCTGTCGCTGATCCAGCATGAGCTGTTCGACCTGGGCGCGGAGCTGGCGGTGCCGGGGCATCAGGCGCTGCCGGAGGTCTCGGTGGAGCGCCTCGATGTCGAGCTCGAGGGCTTCAATGACGAGCTGCCGCCGCTGGAGGAGTTCATCCTCCCGGGGGGCGGCCCGGCCACCGCGGATTGCCATATTGCCCGCACCGTCTGCCGCCGCGCCGAGCGGCGGCTGGTCGCGGTCAATCACCACGAGGCCCTGCGGCCCAGCTCGCTGGCCTACCTCAACCGCCTGTCGGATCTGCTGTTCGTGCTGTGCCGGGTGCTGGCACGCCACGAGAACGGTTCCGAGGTCCTGTGGCAGCCCGCCGCGCGGCGCGAGGCCTCCGGCGGCTGAATCTGCCCGCGGCGCCGTGACGGCGGATCCGCGAAGGCCCCGATCGACAACAGTGCCGCGACGCTGACGCGACCCGCGGCCGATCTCCTTTTCTTCACGCTCCGTCGGGACGCCTCGAGTGTCCCGGCGGCAGTGTGTGCACGTATCCGGGTGTTGAATGATGAGTACATGGAAAAAACGCTACCCCCTGTTGCTGGCGCTGCTGCTGCCGGGGGTGCCGGCGGCGGACACGAACCCTTCGCCGCATATCCTCGGCATCGTCTCCGATCGCTCCGCCGCCGAGGTCACGGCCGGGGCGCATCGTTTCCTCGAGGCCTTCCCCGAATCCGACGTGCGCCTGCGCACTCCGGAGCAGCTGGCCGACAAGGATGACTCCGAGGTCACCGCGTTGTGGGAGGACGCGGACGCCGTGCTGGTGGCGGCGGTGCTGGGCGACGAGGTCGGCCGCCTGACGCGGCTGCTGCGCGAGCGCGGTCCGGATGCCGAAGTCCCGCTGCTGGCGATCAACAGCGACCGGCAGCTGACGGCTCTGTCGCGCCTGGATGGCGAGCAGCCGCTGGCCGGTCTGGAAGACGACGAACGGACCGAGCTGGCGGAGAACCCGGATGCCGACGAGGATCCGCGCGAACACCTGCGGGAGCAGCGGCAGGCGTTCCCCGAGCAGGCCGGCTGGCTCACCGGCCGGGCGTATTATCAGGGGCGTACGCCGGAGAGCATGGAGGGTCTGATGCGCTGGCTGGCCGCCGAGGCCGGCCACGACATCGACGTGCCGCAGCCGGATCCGCGCGAGACCATCCGTTTCTACCACGACGGCCGCGCGGTGGATGACGCCGCCGCAATGGATCTGGATGAACGCCCGGCGGTCGCCCTGCTGGACCTGGACACCGGCGACCGGCCGGGCGACCGTGCACTGCTGGATGCCGCCTGCGACGCGCTGGAATCGCGCGATCTGCAGTGCTTCGGCGTGCTGGCGCGCTGGGGCGGCGCCAGCCGTCAGGCGGTGGAGGACCTGGCCCGGTCGGCCGCACCCGCCGATCTCGCCGGCATCGTCTCCCTGCAGGACTTCGTGATCGGGGGCGGCGGTAACCGCGAGGCGGTTGCCGGGGCGCTGGGCGAGCTGGACGTGCCGGTGGTCAAGGGGCTGCGCCTGGCCTCGCGCAGCGAGGATGAATGGCGGGTCGCGCATGACGGCATCCCCTGGGACAGCATCCACTACCAGGTGGCCATGCCCGAACTGCAGGGCGTGAGCCAGCCCACGGTGCTGGCCGCCGCCGGCGAGCCCGAGATCGACGACCGCACCGGCGTGCGCCTGATGCTCTCCGAGCCGATCCGGGAACGGGTCGACGCGGTGGCCGAACGCATGGCCCGCTGGCAGCGCCTGCGCGAGCGCTCCAATGCCGACAAGCGCGTGGCCATCGTCTACTACAACCATCCGCCGGGGCGCCACAACATCGGGGCCGACAAGCTGGACGTCCCCGAGTCGCTGCTGGAGACCCTGGATCTGCTGCGCGACGCGGGCTACGACACCGGGGATCACCCGGAAGATGCAGAAGCCCTGCTGGACGACATCCAGGACCGCGGCGTCAACCTGCCCGAGCATGCCGACGCGGCCGCCGACATCGCCGACCGCGTGGCCAGCCTGGATGCGGAGACCTATCGGTCTTATTTCGAGACCCTGCCGGAGACCGTACAGGCCGAACTGGTGCACGGTCCGGTGGGCTATCTGCACGAGCGGCTGCTCAAGGCCCGCGAACTGGGCGCGACCGACGCCGCCGAGCGCGCGCTGGAGAACGGCATCGGCGACCTGCGCCACATGGTGCAGAACCACTCGCACGACGCACAGGAGCGTGCGCAGTCACTGATCGACCAGCTGGAGCGCGAGTGGGAGGCGCTGCTGGACGGCGGTGGCGATCTGGCCCGGGCGGAATCCCTGCGCGACGCCCTCACGCGCACCGGCATCCCGGGCCTGAGCGGCTGGGGCGAACCCCCGGGCGAGGCCATGATCCACGACGGGGCGATGCATTTCCCCGGGATCGCATACGGCAACGTGTTCATCGGCCCACAGCCGCCGCGGGGCTGGGAGGTCAGCGAGCGTCTGCTGCACGCCAACACCACGTTCCCGCCCACCCATCAGTACGTGGGCTTCTACCACTGGCTGCGCGACCATTTCGAGGCGGATGCGCTGGTCTACATGGGGCGCCACTCCACCCGCGAATTCCTGCCGCGGCGCCGCGCCGGGCTGGCCCCGGACGACTATCCGGAACTCCTCGGCGGCCCGTTGCCGGTGCTGTATCCCTACATCGTCGATGGCGTGGGCGAGGGCATCCAGGCCAAGCGTCGCGCCCAGGGCGTGATCATCAGCCATCTGACGCCGGCGCTGGCGACCACCGAGCTCTACGACGACCTGCTGGAACTGCGCCAGCTGGTCGAAAGCTATGAGGCGAGCACCGACCCGAATTCGCCGACTCAGGCCCGGGCCGCGGAGACGCTGCTGGCCCGAATCGAGGAGCTTGGTCTGAGCGAGACCATCGAGGAGGCGATGGACGCCCATGACCACGACCATGACGAGGAACATGCTCACGAGGGTGATGACCACCACAACCATGACCACTCCGGTGAAAGGGGCAAGGAACACGATCGGGAGCACGAGCACGAGCACGAGCACGAGCACGATCGGCACGAGGATCATGCCGAGGGATATGACGGGAAACACGCGCACGAGCATGAGCACGCGCACGAACACGGGGCCGGGAATGGTCATGAAGAGGACCACGAGGCCGGTCTGGCCGATCTCGACGAAGAGCTTCTGGTCCACGACGTGGGCCACTGGGTGACCGACATGCAGGAGGAGCACATGCCCCTCGGGCTGCATGTGCTGGCCCGCGACTGGGATGGCGAGGCCGTGGACACCATGCTCGACTCCATGGCCGGCGACGCGGAGCCGGACGCGGCGATGCGCGAGGCCCTGGAGGGTTCGCCCGCCAATGAGGGAGCGAACCTGCTGGCGGGGCTCGAGGGCCGTTTCGTGCCGCCGAGCCGCGGCAACGATCCGGTACGCACCCCGGATGTCCTGCCCACCGGGCGCAATTTCCACGCCCTGTCCTCCGATCTGGTGCCCACCCGCATCGCCTGGAGCCTGGGCCAGGACCTGGCCGCGGATGCCCGCGAGCAGGGCGACCCCGAGGCCGAAGGCAGCGAGGCCGTGGTGCTGTGGGCCTCCGACACCGTGCGCGACGAAGGCGTGATGGTGGCCTTCGGACTCGACATGCTGGGGGTCGAGCCCGAGTGGAACAGCCGCGGGATCGTCGAGGGCCTGAAGCTGATGGATCTCGACGAGGCCGATCGTGAGCGTCGGCGGGATGCCCTGTTCACCACCTCGGGCCTGTTCCGCGACCTCTACGAGGATCAGCTGGTCTGGCTGGACCAGGCCGCGCGCCTGGCCCTGGACGGCTCGTCGAAGACCATCCGCGCCGAATATCCCCACCTGGACGAAGCGCTGGACGTGGCCCTGAAACCCCTGGGCGAGGACCTGAGGGATCCGGGCCGGGAGCCGCTGGAGCGCAACGACGTGGCGAGCCAGTGGGTAGCCGATACCCGGGCGCTGAAATCCGATGGCGTGGAGGCGGTCGAGGCCGGCCGCCAGGCGGCGCTGCGGGTGTTCGGCACCGCGCCGGGGGCCTATGGCGCCGGGGTGAACCGTCTGGCCGACCGCTCCGGGGCCTGGGAGGATCGCGCCGAGCTGGCCGACGCCTATGCCCGGCGCATGGGGCATGCGTATGGCGCCGGGACCCGCGGCGAGCCCGCTCACGAGGCCTTCGATGCGCGCCTGGAAGGCGTGGGCCGCACCTATCTGGGACGCGCCAGCCATCTCTACGGCCTGCTGGACAACGACGACGGCTTCGACTTCCAGGGCGGTCTGTCGGCCGCGGTGGAACACGCCCGCGGAACCCCGCCGGACAATCGCATCCTGCAGCATGCCGACCCCGACAACCCGCGCGTGGAGAGCCTGCAGCGTGCGCTGATGACCGAGCTGCACGGGCAGAACCTGAACCCGCAGTGGATCGAGCCGCTGATGGACCACGGCTATGCGGGGGCGCGGACCTTCACTGCCGATTTCGTCAACAACCTGTGGGGCTGGCAGGTGACCAGTCCCCACGTGATCGGTTCCGAAGCCTGGGACCACGTGCACGACGTCTACCTGCAGGACCGGCACGACCTGGGGCTCGACGAGTTCCTGGAAGACGGCCACAAGGTGCACGTGAAGACGCACATGCAGGCCACGCTGCTGGTGGCCGCGAGCCGCGAGTTCTGGGATGCCGACCCCGAGGTCCTGCAGGCGCTGTCCGAGGACTTCGCCGAACTGGTGGTCGAGCACGGCCTGCCCGGCAGCGGTCATACGCGGCCGGATCATCCCGTGCTCGACGAAGTCGCCGAACGCCTGGACGACGCGGAACTGGCCGAGGCCTTCGACGCCGTGCGCGAGGCCGCGCAGATCGAACGCGAGCCCGCCGAGACCGACCCGGCGCGCATGGCCGAGATCCAGCCGCTGGAACAGCCGGATGCCCGCGAGATGCAGGAGGCCCCGGAGCCGGCCGAGGTCGAGCCGGCGGAGGCCGAGGATGGCCGCGAATCGGGCGAGGCACGCGCCATGCCATGGATTCCCTGGCTGGTCTCCGGGGCGCTGTTCGTGCTGCTGCTCGGAGGCATCGTCGCCGGCCGGCGCCGCTAACCGGAGACCGAATATTTCCCCGTAGGAGCCTGCTTGCAGGCGAAGCCCCTGCCAGAGGCCAGCCACGGGCAGTTCGCCTGCAAGCAGGCTCCCACGGGGCACGAATGAATCAGGAGAAATGAGGTAACGCGAATGTCGTTCTCGATCACGATGGAACTGATGGACACGGTGGTGAGCTGGCTGCTGGAGCCGGTGATCATCGGCCTGCTGGTGCTGGTCGCGGTGGCCGTCTGGGAGCTGGGACAGGCCGTGGGCGAGCGCACCGGCGGGGTGCGGCGTCTGGAGGTCAGCGGCAATGCCGAGCGGCTGGCGTTCCTGGCGCGGCGGCGCATCGACCGTGCCGACCTGCTGGCACGCATCGGCCCGATGCTGGGGCTGATGGGGACGCTGATCCCGCTGGGACCGGGGCTGGCGGCCATGGGCCGGGGCGAACTCGACGTACTGGCGCAGGCGGTGACCGTGGCCTTCAACACCACGGTCCTGGGGCTGCTGATCGGTATCCTCGGCTTCCTGCTCGGCCGCCTGCGCCGGCGCTGGTATGACGGCGCGATGGAACGCATGGAGGCGGCATGAGGGTCCCGCACTACCG
Source organism: Thioalkalivibrio sp. ALR17-21 (assembly GCF_000420185.1). Taxonomy (NCBI): domain Bacteria; kingdom Pseudomonadati; phylum Pseudomonadota; class Gammaproteobacteria; order Chromatiales; family Ectothiorhodospiraceae; genus Thioalkalivibrio; species Thioalkalivibrio sp. ALR17-21. Next base: position 24,219 of record NZ_ATUL01000009.1, read on the forward strand.
TGCCAGCCGGTTCGATGCCCCGGACGAGGAACCCATGGGGCCGCTGGCCAACCTTGCGGACATCATGCTGGTGTTCGCGGTCGGCCTGATCGTGGCCCTGGTGGCCGCCGACGACGGGCTGGAACAGCAGGAAGCCGGTGGCGTGGAGGTCGAGGCCGGCGAGGAGGTTCCCGAACTGCCCGACGGTGCCGGCGAGGCCGGCTCCGGTTTCGAATCCATGGGCCAGGTCTACCGTGACCCGGAGACCGGCCGCATGCTGCTGATCGAGGGTGGCGACTGAGCACACCCGAGCCGGCCGCCCGATGGCCGCAAACCGAATCGAGGAACAGGACCATGAGTGAACAGGACGAACGCGCGCGCCGCCATGCCGAGCGCATGGCGCGCAAGAAGGAAGTAGTGGACCGCAAGATCGCCGAGGCGCAGGAGGAACGCGGCGTGTTCCTGGTGCTGACCGGCAACGGCAAGGGCAAGAGCTCCTCCGGCTTCGGCATGGCGGCGCGCGCGCTGGGCCACGACATGCAGGTGGGCATCGTGCAGTTCATCAAGGGCCGTTTTGCCACCGGCGAGGAGGCCTTCTTCAAGCGCCAGGACAACGTGCAGTATCACGTGATGGGCGAGGGCTACACCTGGGAGACCCAGGACCGCGACAAGGATGGCGAGGCCGCGCGCGAGGCCTGGGCCCACGCCCGCGACATGCTGACCGATCCGGCCATCGACCTGGTGCTGCTGGACGAGCTGCACATCGCGCTGAAGTACGGCTATCTGGATGTCGACGAGGTGGTGCGGGACCTTACCGCGCGCCCGGAGATGCAGCACGTGATCACCACCGGCCGCGCGGCCCCGCAGGCCCTGATCGACGCCGCCGACACGGTGACCGAACTGCAGGTCGTCAAGCACGCCTTCCAGGCCGGCATCAAGGCGCAGAAGGGCATCGAGCTGTGACACGGCGGACGCTGCGGGCAGCCATGGCGCTGCGCTACTATCAGGGGGACGACGGCCCGAACCGGAGACTCCAGCATGGGCAACCCGCAACCCGCACAGATGGATGCCGACGCCTTTCTGGCGTGGGAGGCCGAACAGCCGGAGAAGCACGAGTTCGTGGCCGGCGAGGTCTTTGCGATGGGCGGGGCCTCGGATCGGCACGTGACGATCTCGCTCAATGTGGCTTCAGCCCTGCGCGAACACCTGCGCGGCGGACCCTGCCGGACCTTCATCGCGGACATGAAGCTGCGGGTGGAAGCGGCCGATGCCTTTTTCTATCCGGACGTGATGGTCACCTGCGATCCGCAGGACCGGGGGCGCGAGCAGTACAAGCAGGCCCCGCTGCTGGTGGTGGAGGTCCTGTCGCCGTCGACCGAGGCCTTCGACCGCGGGGCGAAGTTCGCCGCCTACCGTTCCCTGGCCTCGCTGCAGGAATACCTGATGATCGACCCGGCCAGCGGCGCGGTGGAGCTCTACCGGCGCGACCCGGAGGATCACTGGGTGCTGTACACCCACGAAGCGTGCGATGCCACGGGGCGCGATGCCACGGGGGATGCCGTGGAGCTGCGCAGCGTCGGCCTGACACTGGAAGGCGGGCGCATCTTCGAGGACGCACCGCCGGAGTCCCCCGCGGGCGAGGCCTGACCGCGCGCGGTCTTTGGCCGGACGGGCACCGGGGTCGGCAGGCGGCCGGCCTGCAGTTGGAGGTGTCGGCATGAGTGCCCCGGTGAGCTGTCCGGCGGCGTTCGTGGCGGCGCCGGCCTCGGGGCAGGGCAAGACCACGGTCACCGCCGCGATCGCGCGTTACCATCGCAACCAGGGACGCCGGGTGCGGGTGTTCAAGACCGGCCCGGATTTCCTCGATCCGATGATCCTGGAGCAGGCCTCCGGGCATCCGGTGGATCCGCTGCATCTGTGGATGGTGGGCGAGGCGGCCTGCCGGGCGAAGCTGCATGCCGCCGCACAGGATGCGGACCTGATCCTGGTCGAGGGCTCCATGGGCCTGTTCGACGGCGACCCTTCGGGTGCCGATCTGGCGGTGGCCTTCGGCCTGCCGGTGCTGGCGCTGGTGGATGCCGGCGGCATGGCCCAGACCTTCGGCGCCATCGTGCACGGGCTGGCGACCTGGCGCCCGGAGATGCCGCTGGCCGGGGTGATCGCCAACCGCACCGGCAGCCCGGGACACGGGCGCATGCTGCGCGATGCGACCCCGGACGGCGTGCATTTCTTTGGCGCGATCCAGCGCAACGAGGCCCTGAGCGTGCCCGACCGCCACCTCGGGCTGGTGCAGGCCGGCGAGGTCGCCGACCTGGACGCCCGTCTGGAGGCCGCCGCGCAGGCGATCGCCGAGGCCGGGGTGACCGAGCTGCCGGCCCCGGTGGCGTTCGCCCCCGAAGCGGCCTCCGGTGCGGAGCCCGACTCGCACTCCGGGACTGAACGGGCCCCGCGGCTGGACGGGTTGCGCATCGGCATCGCCCGCGACGCGGCGTTCGCCTTCACCTATCCGGGCAACCTCGAGTTCCTGCGCGCACAGGGCGCGCGGCTGGAGTTCTTCTCCCCGGTGGCCGGCGATCGCCTGCCCGAGGTGGATGCGGTGTGGTTGCCCGGCGGCTATCCCGAGCTGCACCTGGATGCACTGGCGGCCAACACCGGTTTGAAGGCGGACCTGGCCGCGCATCACGGGGCCGGCCGGCCGATTCTGGCCGAGTGTGGCGGCTTCCTCTATCTGCTGGAAGAGCTGGCGGACCGCAACGGCCACGCCGCGCCCATGGCCGGTCTGCTGCCGGGGCATGCGCGTCTGGAGGACAAGCTGCAGGGCCTCGGGTTGCAGGCCGCGCCGCTGCCGGAGGGCGAGCTGCGCGGCCACACCTTCCACCACACCCGGGCCGAGGTCGGGCTGGAACCTGTCGCGCACTGCACCCGTGCCCGCGGCGCCGGTTCCACCGGCGAGGCGGTCTACCGCGACGGCCGGCTGACCGCCACCTACCTGCACGCCTGGTTCCCCTCCAATCCGGAGGCGGCCGCGGCACTGTTCGCGTCATGAGTCGGGCGTTCACGGACAGCACGCCGGCCGCCGGCCGCGTGGATCTGGTCGGCGCCGGGCCGGGTGATCCCGGGCTGCTGACGCTGGACGCGGCCGCGGCGCTGCGCGATGCCGAGGTGCTGCTGCACGACCGCTTGATCCCCGAGGCGATCCTTGCGATGGCCAGTCCGCAGGCCGAACGCCGCTATGTGGGCAAGGCGCGCTCCAACCACAGCCTGCGCCAGGAGGAGCTGAACGCGCTGATGATCGAGCGTGCCCGCGAGGGGCGTTACGTGGTGCGGCTGAAGGGCGGGGATCCGTATGTCTTCGGCCGTGGCGGCGAGGAGGCGGCGGCGCTGGCGGCGGCCGGTATCCCGGTGCGGGTCATCCCCGGCATCAGCGCGGCTGGTGGCTGCGCGGCGTTCGCCGGCATCCCGCTGACCCACCGCGATCATGCCCATCGCTGCCAGTTCGTGACCGCGCACCGGCGCAATGGCAGTACCGAGCTGGACTGGGAGGCGCTGGCCGCCCCGCGACAGACGGTGGTGATCTACATGGGGCTGAACCCGCTGGCGGAGATCTGTGCCGGGCTGGTCGCCGCCGGCGCCCCGGCCAAGCGGCCCGCCGCCATCATCGAGCACGGGACCCGGCCGGGGCAGCGCGTGGTCGCCGGCACCCTGGGGGACCTGCCCGGGCGCACCGCGGCGCTGGCGCTGGAGTCGCCCAGTCTGCTGATCGTGGGCGACGTGGTGGGCGAACGTGCCCGGCTGACCGGCGATGCTTCCGGGGCGCCCGCGATGGACCTCGGCGCGGTTGACGGGATCCATGGTTGAACCCGTACCCGAGCCGGGCGCGCAACCCGGAGCGATGCGCGCGGAGAGCCGTGACGGCACCGCACCGCTGCGCACCGGCCTGACCACCGGCACCAGCGCAACCGCGGCGGCCCTGGGGGCGGCGCGGCTGGCGCTGGCCGGCGAGCGGAGTGCGGCGGCCGAGGTGGTGCTGCCGCGCGGCCAGGTGGTCAGCCTCGCGCTGGCGGCGCTGGAAGTGGTACCCGGTGGCGCCGAGTCCGCGGTCATCAAGGACGCCGGCGACGATCCCGATGCCACCCACGGCGCCCGGATCCGCGCGCGGGTGGAGCCGCGGCCGGCCGCGGGGGTGACCTTCATCGCCGGGCCCGGCGTGGGCACGGTGACCCGCACCGGCCTGGTGCTGTCGCCGGGGGAACCGGCGATCAACCCGGTGCCGCGGCGGATGATCACGGACCACCTCGAGCGCCTGGCCCGCGAGCTCGGGCACCCGGGCGGCTTCCGCGTGACCGTCAGCGTGGACGGGGGCGAGAACATTGCGCGCCGCACCATGAACCCGCGTCTGGGCATCCTCGGCGGCATCTCGATCCTCGGCACCACCGGCATCGTGCGGCCCTTCTCCTGTTCCGCCTACATCGCCTCCATCCACCAGGCCATCGACGTGGCGCGGGCCAACGGCCTGCCGCAGGTCGCCTGCTGCACCGGCGGCACCAGCGAACGCGCCGCGAGCGAGCGCTACGGGCTGGACGAGATGGGGCTGGTGGAGATGGGCGACTTCTTCGGCGCGGCGCTCAAGTACCTGCGGCGCCAGCCGCTGCCGCGCGTCGCGCTGGTGGCAGGCTTCGCCAAGCTGGGCAAGTTCGCCGCCGGGCACCCGGATACCCACAGCCGCAGCAGCTCGATCGACCTGGATTTCATCGCCGCCACCGCCGCGGCCGCCGGGGCGGATGCCGCGCTGGCGCGGCAGATCCGCGGCTGCAACACCAGCATCGAGGCCCTCGCCGCCTGTCAGGAGGCCGGCGTGGCACTGGGGGACCGCATCGCGGCGCTGGCCCTGGAGCAGGCGCGCAGCTATCAGCTGCCCGAGACCACGCTGGAGGTGGTCGCGGTGGATCGCCAGGGCCGGGTGGTGGGGACGGCGGGCGACCACGACCATGCCACGGGGGTGACGCGATGAGCGCCCCGGCCATCGCCATCGACGACCTCGCCAAGCGCTATCGCGGTGGCCGGGTCGGCCTGGACGGGGTCAGCCTGCACGTCGAGCCGGGGGCGTTCTTCGGCCTGCTGGGGCCGAATGGCGCCGGCAAGACCACCCTGATCGGGCTGCTGACCTCGCTGCTGCGCCTGGAGCGCGGCACGGTGCGGATCTTCGGCCATGACGTCGCGCGCGAGCCGGTGGCGGCGCGGCGTCTGGTCGGTCTGGTGCCGCAGGAGGTCAATTTCAACAGCTTCGAGCCGGTGGGCGAGATCATCGAGACCCAGGGCGCCTACTACGGGCTGTCGCCGCGCCGGGCGCGCCGCCGCACCGACGAACTGTGCGAGCGCCTGGGGCTGGCCGACCGCCGCCGGCAGACCGCCTGGGGGCTGTCCGGGGGCTTCAAGCGGCGCCTGCTGCTGGCGCGCGCGCTGGTGCACCAGCCGCGCCTGCTGGTGCTGGACGAACCCACCGCCGGCGTCGATCTGGAGGCGCGCCACGACCTCTGGACCCTGCTGCAGGAACTGAACGCGGATGGCGTGACCATCCTGCTGACCACGCATTATCTGGAGGAAGCCGAGCGCCTGTGCCGCGAGCTGGCCATCATCGATGGCGGGCGCATCATTGCCCGCGGCGGCACCGGCGAGCTGCTGCGCGGGCTGCGCTTCCAGACCCTGGTGGTGGAACTGGCCGAGCCGCTGGCGCGGCCCGGGGAGCTCGCGCTGTCCGCCGGCACCCTGCGTCCGGTGGATGCGCACACCCTGGAGGTGGACGTGCCGCGCGGCACCGAGCTGAACCCGGTGTTCGCCGAACTGACCGCCGCCGGGGTGCGTATCGCCGGGCTGCGCGAGAAGGGCAACCGGCTGGAGACCCGCTTTCTCGAACTGCTGCGCGAGCGCGGCGGGGAGGGCGCGGCATGAGCCCGATGCACAACGCCGCCTTGTACTGGTACGCCTGGCGCGGGCTGGTGGTGAAGCAGGTGCGCCGCTTCCTGCGCGGCTGGGTGCAGAACCTGCTGCCGTCGCTGGTGACCGCGGTGCTGTTTCTCGCGGTGCTGGGGCATCTGGTGGGGCGCGAGATCGGCACCCTGGGCGGCGTGCCCTATGCCGACTTCATCCTGCCGGGCCTGGTGATGCTGGCGGTGGTGACCAACGCCTACGGCAACAGCAGCCTCGCGCTGTTCGGCGCGCGCCTGCAGCGCCACATCGAGGAGATCCTGGTGGCGCCGATGCCGGCGTGGCTGGTGGTGGCCGGGTTTGCCACCGCCGGGGTACTGCGCGGGCTGCTGGCCGGGGCGCTGGTGCTGGCGGTGGCGCTGCCGTTCAGCGATCTGCAGCTGCATCACGCCGGGGCGGTGCTGGGGATCGCGCTGCTGACCGCGGTGCTGTTCTCGCTGGCGGGCCTGATCAACGGCCTGTACGCGCGCAGCTTCGACCACACCTCGGTGATCAGCACCTTCGTGCTGACCCCGCTGATCTATCTCGGCGGGCTGTTCTATCCGGTGGAGCGCCTGGCCGCTCCCTGGCAGGGGATCGCGCAGCTGAACCCGCTCTATTACGTGATCGAGGGCTTCCGCCACGGCCTGCTGGGGGTCAGCGCGGTCGCCTGGACCACGACCTTCGCGGTGCTGGCCGCCGCCTGTGTACTGGTCGCCGGCGGGGCCTGGTATCTGCTGGCCCACAGCCGGAGGCTGCGCTCATGAACCGTCCGGCGGCGCCGCAGCCGCCGCGGGTACGCGGGGCCTGCCCCGGGGTGGCGGCGCCGATGGCCACCGGGGACGGCTATCTGCTGCGCCTGCGCCACCCGATCGGGGGGCTGGGGGCGGCCGCGGCGCGGGTGCTGGCGGACACCGCGCGGCGGCTGGGCAACGGCGAACTGGAACTGACCCTGCGCGGCAACCTGCAGCTGCGCGGCGTGGCGGCCGGCGACCTGGACGCGGCGCGCGCGGCCCTGGCCCCCACCGGTCTGGTGGATGCGCAGGCGGAGCGCGAGGCGCGGCGCAACGTGCTGGCGGCGCCGGTGCCGGACCTCGACCCGGAGGCGGTGGATGTGCTGGCGCTGGCGCGCGCGGTGAGCGCCGCGATCGTCGACGCGCCCGCGCTGCGGGGCCTGCCGGCCAAGGTGGGCGTGGTGGTCGACGGTGGCGGGCGTGCCTCGCTGCGCGGGGTGCCGGCGGATCTGCGTCTGGATCCGCTCGCCGGCGCGGGGCCTCGTTTCCGCCTGGCGGCCGGAGGCACCGCGGCCACGGCGACCCCGCTCGGCGAGGTGTCGGCGCAGCACGCCCCGGCGGCGGTGGTGCGCACCCTGTGCGCGTTCCTCGAGCAGCGCGCCGTGCTGGATCCGCCGCCGGGGCGGTTGCGTGACGCGGTGGGCATGCCCGGGAGCGAGGCGCTGCGCCTGCCGGGCGCGGAGAGGGAGACGCCGGGGGCGGTCGCCAACGCCGACACGCCGGTGCGCGTCGGGGGCTGGCTCGGCGCGGCGGCCGGCGGGGCGTGGGTGGGGGCGGTCTTCCCGTTCGGCGTGATCGACGCCGACCGGCTGCAGCGGCTGGCCGCGTGGCTGGAGCCGCACGGCGGCGGCCTGCGCCTGACGCCGTGGCGGGCGCTGCTGGCGACCGGCGTGGCCGCGGAGGCCGCCCCGGAGCTGCAGCGCCTGCTGCGGGAACTGGGCGCGGTGACCGAGCGGGCGGACCGGCGCCTGGCGGCGGATGCCTGTGTCGGGCGGCCGGGCTGCGCCTCGGCGCACATCGCCGCGCGCAGCGAGGCGGCCGCGCTGGTGCAGCGCATGCCGACCCTGGCCGCGAGCGGGGTGCGGCTGCAGGTATCCGCCTGCGACAAGCGCTGCGCGGCGCCGCCGCGGACGGATGGCGGGGTGGTCGAGTGGATCGCGCGGCCGGACGGCCATGCCGTGGTGCTGCGCTCGCGGCCCGGTGCGGCCCTTGAATGGAGCGGGCTGGCCCCGGCGCAGGCGCGCGTCCGGATCGCGGCGCTGGAGCGGGCGTTCGCCCGTCAACGCAATGCTGGAGAGGAGTTGCAGACCATGCTGGAACGGATCGGGCCCGAGGCCTGGAATGCCGCGGTGGACGCGGCGCTGTGCGAGGAGGACGAACGTGACGGAGACTGAGGCCTGGCGCTACGAGCGCGACGGGAAGGCGATCTATGCGGAGTCGTTCGCGATCATCCGCGCCGAGGCGGACCTGGAGCGTTTCCCGGCGGATCTGGTGGCGGCGGTGGAACGCATGATCCACAGCTGCGGCATGCCCGATCTGGCGCAGGACATCCGCTTCTCGCCGGGTGCCGGCAGCGCGATCCGGCAGGCGCTGGAGGCCGGGGCCCCGGTGCTGTGCGACAGCGAGATGGTGGCCCACGGCATCACCCGCGCGCGCCTGCCGGCAGACAACCCGGTGCGCTGCACCCTGCGCGATGCGCGCGTGCCGGAGCTGGCGCGCGAACTGGACCACACACGCAGCGCGGCGGCGATGGAGCTGTGGCGTCCCGAGCTGGCCGGCGCCGTGGTGGCCATCGGCAATGCCCCCACCGCGCTGTTCCGCCTGCTGGAGATGCTGCGCGACGGCGCGCCGCGCCCGGCGGCGGTGATCGGCATCCCGGTGGGCTTCGTCGGCGCGGTGGAGAGCAAGCAGGCGCTGGCGGACAACCCGTTCGGGCTGGAATACCTGACCGTGGCCGGGCGCCGCGGCGGCAGCGCGATCACTGCCGGGGCGGTCAACGGCCTGGGGAGGGAGCCGGCATGAGTGCGGCGGACACGAGCGGGCCCGGAACGGTCGAACCCGGAACGATCGAACCCGGGGTGCTCTGCGGGGTCGGCACCGGCCCCGGGGACCCCGAACTGATGACCTTCCGCGCCGCGCGGCGCATCGCCGAGGCGCCGGTGGTGGCGTATTTCTGCAAGCGCGGGACCACCGGGCAGGCGCGGCGCATCGCGGATGCGCACATCGGTCCCGGGCAGATCGAGGAGGCGCTGGAGTATCCGGTGACCAACGAGATCGCCCACGAAGAGGAGAGCTACCGCAGCCGCATCGAGGCGTTCTTCGACCAGTGCGCCGAACGCCTGGCGGCCCATCTGGAGGCCGGCCATTCGGTCTGCGTGCTCAACGAGGGTGACCCGTATTTCTACGGTTCGTTCATGCACGTGCACCTGCGCCTGCGCGAGCGCTTTCGCAGCGAGGTGGTCCCCGGGGTGATCTCGCCGATCGCCGCGGCGGCGCAACTGCCGGCGCCGCTGGTGATGCGCGACGACACCCTGAGCGTCGTGCCGGGGACGCTGCCGGAGGCGGAACTGGAGGCGGCGCTCGCGCCCGCGCAGGCCGCGGTGATCATGAAGCTCGGCAAGCAGCTGCCGAAGATCCGCCGCGTGCTGGAGCGCCTGGGGCTGACCGCGCGCGCCTGGTACATCGAACGCGCGAGCTTCGACGAGGAACGCGTGCGGCCGCTGGCCGAGGCGCTCGAGGAGACGCCCGGGGAGGCGCCGTATTTCTCCCTGATCGTGATCCACGGCGAGGGGGTGCGGCGATGAGCGGGCGTCTGAGCGTGGTCGGGGTCGGCCCGGCCGGCCCCGAATGGATCACGCCGGAGGTGACCGCGCTGCTCGCGGATGCCACCGATCTGGTCGGCTACGGGCCGTACCTGGAGCGCGTGGCCGGGGCCCATCACCGCGTGCATGCCTCCGACAACCGCGAGGAACTGGCGCGCGCGGCGCATGCGCTGGACATGGCCGCCGAGGGGCGCGACGTGGCGGTGGTCTCCGGGGGGGATCCCGGGGTGTTCGCGATGGCCGCGGCGGTGTTCGAGGCCCTGGAGGGCGCGGAGCCGGGCCGCTGGGATGCGGTGGCGGTGGAGGTGCTGCCCGGGGTGTCGGCGATGCAGGCGGCCGCGGCGCGGCTGGGGGCGCCGCTGGGCAACGACTTCTGCGCGATCTCGCTGTCGGACAATCTCAAGCCGTGGTCGCTGATCCGGCGGCGGGTACGGCTGGCGGCCGAGGCCGACTTCGCCATGGCCTTCTACAACCCGATCTCGCGCGCGCGGCCATGGCAGCTGGGCGCGGCGCTGGACATCGTGCGCGAGGTCCAGGGTCCGGACACCCTGGTGGTGCTGGCCACCGCGGTGGGCCGCGGCGAGCGGGAGGAGCTGCGGGTCGCCACCCTCGGCGAGGTGGATCCGGCGGCGGCCAACATGAGCACGCTGGTGATCGTCGGCGCCGCCTCCACCCGGGTGCTGGAGCGCCGCTCCGGCCGGCGCCATGTGTACACCCCGCGCTATGTCGAGTCGGCGGAGTCGCGGTGAACGCGCGCGAGGCCTTCCAGCCACTCCAGGGCCGCCTGCGGGGCGTGGAAGCGGGGCACCCCGGGGGCGTCCGGCGGCCGATCCACCATCACCACCGGGATGCCGCGTTCGCGCGCGGCCTGCAGCTTGGGGGCGGTGGCCTCGCCGCCGCTGTCCTTGGTGACCAGCACGTCGATGGCGTGGGTCTCCAGCAGCCGGTGCTCGTCGGCCAGGCTGAACGGGCCGCGGGCCCGCAGCCAGGTGACCCGGGGCAGCGCCGGCGGCGGTTCCGGCGGGTCGATGGTGCGGATCACGTAGTCCAGCTCGGGCGCGGCCGCGAAGGCCTCCAGGTGCTGGCGCCCGGTGGTGATGAGCACGCGCCGGCCGAGGCCGGGGAGCGCGCGGGCGGCGGCCTCCAGGTCGGACACGCGCAGCCAGTGATCCCCGGGGCCGGCCTGCCACGGCGGCCGGGTCAGCCGGGCCAGGGGCACGCCGGCCCGGCGCGTGGCGGCGACGGCATTGGCCGAGATCTGCCGCGCGAACGGGTGGGTGGCGTCGACCACGGCGTCGATGGCGTGGTCGCGCAGCCAGGCGGCGAGGCCGTCGGCACCGCCGAATCCGCCCGTGCGCCGGGTCAGCCGCGAGGGCGCCGGTTTGCGCGTGCGTCCGGCCAGCGAGACGGTGGCGTGCAGCCGCGGGTGGCCGTCCAGCAGCGGTTCCAGTGCCGCGGCCTCGGTGGTGCCGCCCAGCAGCAGGATCCGCCGCGGGCGCGCCGCCCGGGGAGCGGTATCGGTGGATGAACGGGAGCTCATGAGGATGACCAGTCTAGCCACGAACGAGGAGCGAGCGCCATGGCTGAACATCGTCGGCGTGGGCGCGGAGGGGCTCGCCGGGCTGGCCCCGGATGCCCGCATGGCGCTGGACACGGCGGCGACGGTGATCGGCGGCGCCAGGCATCTGGAGATGCTGCCGGAGCGGCCGGGGCAGGAGCGCCTGGTGTGGCCGTCGCCGCTGGAGACCGCGCTGGACTGGATCGAGGCGCGCGCCGGGCAGCCGCTGTGCGTGCTCGCCAGCGGCGACCCCTTCTGGTTCGGGGTGGGCGCGACCCTGATGCGGCGTTTTCCGGTCGCGCAGACCTGTGTCTGGCCGGCGCCCTCGGCGTTCAGCCTGGCCGCCGCGCGCATGGGCTGGCCGCTGCAGCAGACCCGCTGCCTGTCGGTGCACGGCCGGCCGATGGAGGCGCTGCGGCCCTGGCTGCATGACGGCGCGCGGCTGCTGATCCTGAGCCGCGACGGGGATACCCCGGCGGAACTGGCGCACTGGCTGACCGGACTCGGCTTCGGCGATTCCACCCTGACCGTACTGCAGTCGCTGGGCGCGGACCGCGAGGCGCTCGTCCGCGCGCGCGCCGGGGCCTGGCCGGAGGTCGCGATCGAGGCGCTGAACACCGTGGCGCTGGAATGCCGGGCCGATCCGGCGGCGCAGGTGCTGGCGGCCAGTGCCGGCCGGCCGGAGGCGCAGTTCGAGCAGGACGGACAGATTACCAAGCGCGAGGTGCGGGCGGTGGCGCTGGCCCTGCTGGCGCCCGGACGCGGCGAGCGGCTGTGGGACGTGGGCGCCGGCTCCGGAGCCATCGGCATCGAGTGGATGCTGGCGGATCCGGCCAACACCGCCGTGGCCATCGAGCCGCGCGCGGAGCGCCTGGAACGCATCGCGCGCAACGCGAGCACGCTGGGAGTACCGGCGCTGCGGTGCATCTACGGGCGGGCGCCGGAGGTACTGGAAGACCTGCCGCCACCCGACGCGATCTTCATCGGCGGCGGGCTGACCACGCCGGGGCTGCTGGAGCACTGCATCGACCAGCTGCGCCCGGGCGGGCGGCTGGTCGCCAGCAGCGTGACCGTGGAAGGGGACGCGGTGCTGGCGACGGCGCACGAGCGCCACGGCGGCGAGCTCACGCGGATCAACGTCAGCCGCGCGGAGCCGCTGGGCGGCATGGCCGGCTGGCAGCCGCTGCGGCCGGTGACCCTGTGGTCGCTGCGCCGGAGCTGAGGGAAACGCCGAGCGGGGCGCATGTCCGGGTGATCCCCGGCGTCGGCTTCGCCTCGACCTGCACGGCCGGCGAGCTGGAGGCGCTGGTCCGCGAGGTGCTGGCCGAGGCGCACGCCGGGTTGCGGGCGGGGGGCGGCGAGTCGATCGAGATCCGGCAGCTGGCGGCCTCGGCGCACAAGGGCGACAGCCCGGTACTGTGGACGGCCGCGCGCGACCTGGAGCTGGAGCCGGTGTTCGCGTCGGCGGCCGCGCTGGCCGCGCGCGACGCGGCCCTGTCCACGGACTCCTCGCGCTCGCGTGCCGCCGCCGGGGTCGGTTCGGTGGCGGAGGCGGCGGCGCTGGCGGTGGCCGGCGACGGGGCGCGCCTGCTGCTGCCGCGGCGGCTCTCCGCGCGGGCGAGCGGCGCGGTCGCGGTGCGCATGGTGAACGGGACGGACGAGCTTTTCGAGGAGGGGTGATGACGGTTCATTTTGTCGGAGCGGGGCCGGGTGCGGCCGATCTGCTGACCTTGCGCGGGCGCGATCGCATCGCGGCCTGCCCGGTATGCCTGTACGCCGGTTCGCTGGTGCCGGAGGCGGTGCTGGAGCATGCCCCGGAGGGGGCGCGCGTGGTCAACACCGCGCCGCTGACGCTGGACGCGATCATGGAGGAGATCGAACGCGCCCACGCGGCGGGCCAGGACGTGGCGCGCCTGCACTCCGGCGATCTTTCGGTCTACAGCGCGCTGGGCGAGCAGATCCGCCGGCTGGAGGCGGCCGGGATCGATTACAGCATCACGCCCGGCGTGCCGGCATTCTCCGCCGCCGCCGCCACCCTGGGGCGGGAACTGACGGTTCCGGAGGTGGCGCAGTCGGTGGTGCTGACGCGCACGCCGGGACGGGCGTCCTCCATGCCGGAGCGCGAACGGCTGGCGAGCTTTGCCGCCACCGGGGCGACCCTGGCGATCCACCTGTCGCTGCACAATATCGAGACCGTGGTCGAGGACCTGCGGCCGCACTATGGCTGCGACTGCCCGGTGGCGATCGTCTTCCGCGCCAGCTGGCCGGACGAGACCGTGGTGCGCGGTTCGCTGGGGAATATCGCGGAACGGGCGCAGGCCCTGACCACACGGCGCTCGGCGTTGATCCTGGTGGGCCCGGCGCTGGACCCGGGCGATTTCCGCGACAGCGCGCTGTACGACCCGGCGCATGTGCGCCGTTACCGCGGCATGGACGGGGACTGAGCGGCTCGTCCCCGGTCTTCCGCAGGCAGGAATGACTCCGGTGGGTGTTGTGGGGCACGGGGCTTTTCGCCTGCAAGCAGGTCCTACAAGTTCGCGACGATGTAGGAGCCTGCTTGCAGGCGAAGGTGGGGCTCCTGGTCAGGATAACGGAAAGGGGACCGCCGGGCGGCGGCCCCGGTTTCCGCGTTTTCCGCGTGGTTCAGCGGCGGCGGTAGTGGTCGTGGCAGGCGAGGCACTGGTGGCGTACGCCGTTCAGCGCCTCGGTGGCGCGTAGCTGAAAGGCCTTGTCCTCCAGGTCGTCGGCCGCCTCCACCTTGCTCTGCAGCCGCTCGGCGGCCTCGCGGTAGGACGCCTTGTAGTCCGCGAACTCCGGGTCCTCCCAGGCCGCGGGCAGGGCGCCGGGTTCGCCGGCCTGCGCCGGGGTCTCGCGCGCGAACCAGGTGTCGACGTCCGCGGCCCGCTGCGCCATCTCTTCGGCCAGCTCGGGCAGGCGCTCGGCGAACGGCGCGTCGTAGCGCAGGATCTGCTCGATGCTGCGGTAGGTGGCCGAGGTCCCCTGCATGCTCTGCTGACGGAAGCGCTGGAAGGCCTCGGTGGCGTCCACACCGGCCGGGTCGTCCAGGGTCTCCGCGTAGTCTTCGCCCCAGGGGCCCGGCATCGGCACGCTGATCTCGTCTTCCGCGCCGGCGGTACCGGTCGCTGCGAGCAGCAGGACCAGCGACAGGCCGGCCGTCAGCGGCCGGCGCGTGGATGGCATCCGTTTCATGGCGATTTTCCCTGTTTGTTCAGAAGCGGAACTGGTGCTGCAGGTGCAGCTGCCAGTTCGAGGTGTCGGTGTCGCGGTCCAGCCACATGAGCTGGGTCTTCTGCCGCTGCCCCCGGTGGTACCAGTTGAGGCCGGCGCCCCATTCGCGCTGCCAGCGCTCGTCCCCGTCCAGATCGTCGCCGGCGTCGTGGCGCAGTACCGCGTGGCGGGCGGCGAGCTCGAGGCCCTCCAGCGGCAGCGACTGCGCCAGTTCCAGCTCGGCTCCCAGGTCGTGGTAGCTCGCGGTGCGGTCGGGGGAAACATCGCGGCGGTAGGCCGCCAGCGACAGCGAGGTATGGCCGAACTTGACCACCGCGTCGGCGGTGGCGGTGACCCAGTCGGCGCGCTGACGGTCGACCGTGTCTTCCTGCCCGCGGCTCCAGTCGCGCAGGTGGTTGCGGCTGGCGGCCTGCAGGCCGGCGCCCAGGGCCACGGTGCGCTCCACGGCCCGGCCCACCGTGGTGTTGTCGCGCGGGACCGACCCCACCGGGGCCCAGGCGCCGCGGGCGCTGAACAGGTGTCCGGAGGTGGAGGGCCGGTCGTCGCGCTGATCGAGACGGCCGCGGCCATCGAATATCCCGACCGCCCAGGCGCGGTCGTCGCCCGCGCCGCCCAGCAGGGCGAGGCCGGTGTCGCGTCCGGCCGGAATCTCGAACTGGTTGCCGGCGATGCTCAGTTCGGTAAACAGGCGGTTGGGACCGCCGATGTCCCGCGCCAGACCGAAGGGCACGGTGAACTGGCCCGCCCGCAGGCCCAGGTGTTCGCCCGGGCTGTATTCCAGCCAGATGTCACGCATGGACACCTCGCCGTTGCTGAAATCCGGCTGCAGGCGAAAGCTCAGTTCGGGGTGAAACAGGGTGCCCGAGGTGTCCAGCCAGGCGCGCCGGAAATCGAATTCGCTGCTGGAGTTGTCCGGATCATGTTCGTAGCTGTAGCGGCCCAGGATCAGCGGGTCCAGGGTGACCTGCAGGTCGTCCTCCGCGTCGCCGAATTCGAAACCGGCCTGCGCCGGCGCGATGCCCGTGGCCGTCACCAGGCACAGGGTAGCCAGGGCCGGCACGGCAGGCCGCCCCGGTCGGAGATGGATAGCTTTCATTGTTGTGATGCTCCCTTGGGGAGACACTGATTGCATCGCACGCCCGCGTTGGTACCTCCTGTTTTCCGAGACAAGGCGCGTCGTGCAGCGGGTAGTGGTTCTACCCGCAAGCGGCGCAACGCAGGACCGGGGAACATGAGGCACCAACCCCGAAGGGGCTCGGCCGCTTTTGCGCGCGCACGGCGTTGCGGCTCCCTTGTGCAGAATGACTGCACGGCGGTCACCGCGCCTTGTTCGCACGCAAAAGCGACTCGAGCGCGGGCGTGCGATGCAATCAGTGTCTCCCCGGGCGCGCGACCCCGCACGCCGTGGATGAAACGACGCCGGCAGTCGGGCAAGGGAGCAGGGGGAAGGGGGCGGACACGCCGGCCCCGTCCCGCTCGGCCGCCCGCCGCGGCGTCGGGTTTCCTCCAGGCCGGTCTCCGGACTCGCGAAGGGGGTGCAGGGCATCCCGGGCGGATCGCCTTCCCGCGGGCATCCCGTGGATGCGCCGCAGTGGCACTGGATCCGCCTGTCTCCGCCTACCGTTGCGGGGGCAGTGCCGGCATTGCGAACGTTCATTCACGCACCGGCTTCCCGATTATCCCCGGCGTTACAACGCCGGGGCACCTGAAGGCGAGCGGACTCTAACCGGGGGGAGGCGTCGCTGCAAATCGCCGACAGGTTGATCCGTGTCAACTTTAAGCGGGATTACGCTGCCAGGGGCCCTTCTACAGCAAACACTTCTTTTAGACTGAGTCCACGCATTCTCTTCCGCGCCCCGGCAGGGGATGTGTCCGCCAAAATAAAAAGGAGTGCACCATGCAGAACAACCGCATCTTCCGTGGCCTGCTGCTGTCGGCCTGTACTGCGGTGGCCCTGGGGCTGTCCGCCCCCGCGTTCGCCGGTGACTACGACGAATACCGTGACATGTTCGAGCCGCTGCCGGCCCTGCCGCCGATCCCGGCCGACAATTCCCTGACCGACGAGAAAGTGGAGCTGGGCAAGTTCCTGTTCTTCGAGCCGCGGATCTCCAGCTCGGGCGTGATCTCCTGCGCCACCTGCCACAACCCGGCGCTGGGCTGGGGCGACCGCATCCCGCGCGCGGTCGGCCACGACGGCCAGGTCGGCGAGCGCAACAGTCCGACGGTGCTGAACTCCGGCTTCTTCGAGGCCCAGTTCTGGGACGGCCGCGAAGATGACCTGGAAGGCCAGGCCCTGGGTCCGATCCAGGACGCCGTGGAAATGGCGATGCCGCTGGAAGAGGCGATCGCGCGCCTGGAGGAGTTCCCCGAGTACATCGAGATGTTCGACGCGGCGTACCCGGACTATGACGGCGACAACGTCGTGAACACCGATCACGTGGCCAAGGCCCTGGCTTCGTTCCAGCGCACCCTGAATACGCCGAACTCCGATCTGGACCGCTGGCTGGTGGGTGACGAGGATGCGATGACCGAGCAGCAGAAGCGCGGCATGGCCCTGTTCGCGGACAACGGCTGCGTGGCCTGTCATCGCGGCCCGGCGCTGACCGACTCGAATTTCCACCGGATCCAGGTGCCCGGCTCCGAGGACAAGGGGCGCTATCTGGTGACCGGGGAGGAACGCGACAAGTACGCCTTCAAGACCCCGACGTTGCGCAACGTGGCCCTGACCTACCCCTACATGAACAATGGCGAGACGGAAACGCTCAAGGAAGCCATTGAGATCATGGGTCAGGAGATGCTGGACACCGACTTCACGGAAGACGAGCTGGAAGACATCGAGGCGTTCATGCACGCCCTGACCGGCGAGATGCCTGATATCACCATCCCGGCCCTGCCGTGATGCACGGGGGGTCGCGCAGCGCCTGAGCGTTGATGCGAATCCCTGCATCGAAGCCCCCTCCATGCGTGGAGGGGGCTTTTTTGTGCGTTATGGAGCCCGTGTGGCCGTAACGGTTATTCGACGGTGATGGTGATCTCTTCGGAGACCAGTGGGGGATCGAAGCTGATATGGCGGTAGTCCATGAACAGGAGCTGAAGGGTGTGAGTCCCGGGCTCCAGTTCGATTTCCCCTTCGGTCTGGCCACCTCCGAAGTGGTGCTTGTGATCGGTGAATGGCAGGGAGGCGTCGAGATCAACCTCGTCCAGTGGTTTGTTCACGAGCAGGTGATGATGACCGGTGTCGTCGGCCTCCACACCAGCCGGAGCGATGCCCATGCCACGCAGGCCCATCTGGACGTGTACCGGGCCTTCCACGGTGTCACCGTCCTGCGGGCTGATGAAATAGACCTCGGCATCCTCCGGGGCGGCGATACGTTCGAGGTCGGCAAGGGCCCCGGAGGCCAGGGCCAGTCCGCCGGCCAGGAGGGCCAGGCTGGATACTCGGGGAAACGGGAAGCTTCTCATGGCAGTTCCTTGGATCCGCATTCGGGTCTGCTGGGGGTTCCATTCGAGTGTAGTCCATGAAAGGCGTATGGGGTCGGGTCGTTCTGCTACCCTAGGCGGCCCTTTTGACTACCGGAAGCGAGTGTTCGCGCATGGCCTTTCGTACCCGTTTTGCCCCCAGCCCGACCGGTTATCTGCACATCGGCGGTGCCCGCACCGCGCTGTTCTCCTGGCTGTACGCCCGTCACCACGGTGGCGAATTCGTGCTGCGCATCGAGGACACCGATCTCGAACGCAGCAGCGCGGAATCGGTGAATGCGATCCTCGAGGGCATGAACTGGCTGGGGCTGACCTATGACCACGGCCCGTTCTACCAGACCGAGCATTTCGACCGGTACCGCGAGGTGATCGACCAGCTGCTGGCCTCCGGCCACGCCTATCGCTGCTATTGCACGAAGGAAGAGCTGGACGTGATGCGCGAGGAGCAGAAGGCGCGCAAGGAAAAGCCTCGCTACGATGGCCGCTGCCGTGCGCGTACCGAACCGCGCGAGGGCGTGGATCCGGTGATCCGTTTCCGCACCCCGGACGAGGGCGCGACCGTCGTTGATGACATGGTGCGCGGCAAGGTAGCGTTCCAGAACAGCGAACTGGATGACCTGATCATTGCCCGCTCCGATGGTTCGCCGACTTACAACCTCACGGTGGTGGTGGACGACATGGACATGGGCATCAGCCATGTGGTGCGTGGCGATGACCACCTGAACAATACCCCGCGTCAGATCAATATCCTCAAGGCCCTGGGTGTGGAGCCGCCGCGCTACGGCCACCTGCCGATGATCATGGGCCCGGACGGCGCCAAGCTGTCCAAGCGCCACGGGGCGGTGTCGGTGATGCAGTTCCGCGAGGAGGGCTACCTGCCCGAGGCGCTGCTGAACTATCTGGTGCGTCTGGGCTGGGCCCACGGGGACCAGGAGATCTTTTCGCTGGACGAGCTGGTGCGGCTGTTCGATATCGAGGACGTCAATCAGTCGGCCTCGGCCATCAACCCCGACAAGCTGCTGTGGCTGAATCAGCACTACATCAAGAGCCTTGACCCCGACCATGTGGCGCTGGAGCTGGGCTGGCACCTGGGCCAGCTGGGCGTGGACCCCGCCGAGGGGCCGGAACTGCGGCAGGTGGTGCTGGCGCAGCGGGAGCGGGCGCGTACGCTGCGCGAGATGGCCGAGAACAGCGTGTATTTCTATCGCGCCTTTGAGGAATACGATCCGAAGGCCGAACGCAAGCAGTTGACGCCGGAGGCCCGCGAGGTACTGCAAACCCTGCACGACGGCTTCAGTGCCCTGGGCGCCTGGGACAAGGAGGCACTGCACGAGGTGGTGCAGCATACGGCCGAACGCCTCGACCTCAAGCTCGGGAAGGTTGCTCAGCCATTGCGTGTGGCGCTGACGGGCGGTACTGTATCGCCTCCGATCGACGACACGCTCGTACTGATCGGGCGCGAGCGCTCGCTGGAACGGATCGAGCGGGCCATCGCGAAGATTTCCGCGCAAGCGGGTTGACAGAAAAAAGGGGTGTGGCTACATTACGCACCTCGCCGGTTACGGGGCCATAGCTCAGCTGGGAGAGCGCCTGCATGGCATGCAGGAGGTCGGCGGTTCGATCCCGCCTGGCTCCACCATTACGGCGAATGGCAGGATCAGCGATGCATCGTTTTGGAATGATCTCCATCTACGTTGGGCTGGTTTTGTCGATTGTGGGATTGTTCGGCGGTTTCGGGTTGATGTTTGCCGGTGAGCAGACATGGTCCAAGCCACTGGTCGCAATGGTCCCGCTGGGGTTCCTGCTGGTTTTCAACGGTGTGGTGACAACCATCCTGCATCGTCCGAAAGGCAGCCGCGGAAGTGAAAGGCCGCAAGGACCTCCTGACTAGTTTGCAACATGACGTTGCCTCTGCGTCCCCATCGTCTAGAGGCCTAGGACACTGCCCTTTCACGGCAGCGACCGGGGTTCGAATCCCCGTGGGGACGCCATATTCCGGAGGCCCGGATCCAGTACCGCTGGATCCGGGCCTTTTTCGTTCTGGTCCGGAATCGGAATCAGCCGCCGAAGATCTTTTTCTTCCAGCGCGACAGCCAGCTCCCTTCCAGGATCGGTCGGACATAGGGGACATAGTCGAGGTCATCGCGCTTGATGTGGTTCATCAGCCACAGGCCCAGATCCGAGCGGATCTTGCGTGCCACGCCGAACGTGTCGTGCCCCTGCTCCAGTTCCCCGCGCAGCTTCTCGATGCGTGCGGCAAAGGCCTCGTGCACCTTGCGGTGGGCATCCAGGGCCGGGTAACCGGCCTTCTCCATCAGGCCCTCTTCGAACACCAGGTGGGACGAGGTGTAGTCGAGAAGACCGTCCACCACCTCGCGCACTTCCTGTTCGTTCTCGGTGGCGATCGCATGTTCGGTCTGCTGCAGGTATTCGAAGATCCGCTTGTGCTGTTCGTCGATCACATCCAGGCCGAGTTCCAGATTGGAGCTCCAGTTGAGGCTGGTCATGGGGAACACCCTTTCCGATAGTGGAGATATAACCCTCTACCGTGTAACAGAATGAGCCGGGTTGCGCATCGCAGACGGGATCCGGACCGCTTCTTTGTTGATCCGTGTCAATTGAAGGGGCGGCGGATGGGAAGGGCGAAAAAAAGAAGCCCGGCCGGAAGCCGGGCTCAAAGTACTGAAACAACCGTGTGACGGAGGGAGTCGGTTGTCTCGGTGTACCGGTCGGGGACCGGGTCAACACCATGCAGTGGCCACATCGTGACCGGGGTTACGGAAACACCCGGGGAGGGTTTTTCGTCACCACTCGTTAGCTGTGACGGGATAACCGGAGAGAGGTTCCGGTTGCGGGTGCGACATGCGATACAGTTCACGGTTTCTCTGGCGGTGAATCAATACGGAACGACGGACATGCGCGGACTGGAACAGATCCCCTGGCTCTACGATGGCTTCATGGTGCTGGCCGATGCGCTGGGCCTGCGTCGCTGGCGGACACGCCTGGTATCCGGGGCCCGGGGACGGATCCTGGAGGTCGGTTGCGGAACCGGGCGCAATCTGCCGCTGTATCCGCAGGCGGCGGAAGTCATTGGCGTGGAGCCGGACTTCCTCGCGCTGCGGAGTGCGCGGCGTCGCGCTCCCGATGTCCCGCTGGTGGTGGCCCGCGCCGAGGCCCTGCCGTTCGTCGAGGGGCAGTTCGATGCGGTGGTATCCGGGCTGGTGTTCTGTTCGGTGCAGGATCCGCCGGTTGCTCTGGGCGAGGTGCGCCGGGTCCTGCGGGCAGACGGGGAACTGCGGATGCTGGAGCACGTGCGGCATACACGGCCGATGCTCGCCCGCATGCAGGACCGGGTGCAGCCGGCCTGGACCTGCGTGGCGGGGGGCTGTCATCCCAACCGGGATACCGAGGCGAGCGTGGAGGCGGCAGGGTTTGCCATCGATCCGCAGGATCGGGTCGCGCGGGGCGTGATGCGGCGGTTCACGGCGCGCCCGGTGGCAGAGGCAAAGATGGCCGGAGACGAGGCTCAAGGATGACCGGGACCTGCCGTTAGCGCCGGTGCGGGCGGTTTGTGTATTCGGAAGTGCCCGCCAATGCGAAGGAGGTGCCCATGGATGTCAATGCAGCGGTTTCTCAATCCGTGCAGCTGCAGCAGGCAAACCTGATGCAGCAGAAGGATATCGCGGTGATGAATCGTGCCATGGAGGCCGAAGAGGCTGCGGTGACGCAGTTGATCGAAGGCATGCCCGAAGCTTCGGGGAATGCCGGTGTGCAGGCGACGGCCGGCGCGGCAGAGGCGTTGCCCGACAACGTCGGTACGCTGGTCAACACCACGGCCTGAAGGCAGTCTCGGAGACTCGGCTCGGGTCTCCGAATTTTCCCGGGCGGTTGCTGCGGGCAGCTACTGCCGCTGCGCTTCGAATTCGATGATCAGTTCCACCGTGTCCCCCACGATGTCCCGGATCAGCCCGTAGTCCATGCCGAAGTCGCTGCGCTGGAATTCGCCCCGCATCGAGGCGCCCAGCACGTAGGGGCGAGAGAAGATGCCGCCCAGCGGAAACGGGTAGCGTCCGACCTTGTTGATGGTTACGTCCAGGGTGATCGGCCGGGTTTCGCCCAGTAGTTCCAGATCACCGGTCAGCTGCCCGCTGTCCTCCCCGGTGGGTTCGTAGTCCGTGGCGGTGAAGCGCATCTCCGGATGGTTTTCCACGTCGAGGAAGTCATCGCTGCGCAGATGATCGTCGCGTTCCTCGTGGTTGGAGAACACGCTGTCGGTCTGTACCACGAAGTACCCTTCTCCCAGGTCGCCCGTGTCCGGATCGAACATGAAGGCCCCCTCGGCCTCGAGGAACATGCCGAGCACCCGGGCGTATCCGGCATGATCCACCAGAAACCCGACCGCGAAGTGCTCGGGGTCGATCTCCCATTCGTCCATCGCCAGGCTGGCGCCGGGCAGCACCGATGCCAGGCTCAGCAGGGCCGTCGCGGCCAGGGTGCGGAATCGGTGGCTCATGGGGTTTCCTCCGGGGGCTGGGGATGTGAACCGGGTCTGTTCCGATACAGATAGACGATATCGGTGGCGAATGAAACCGTGAGCATGGCCAGCGCCAGGACCGCGGCGGCGATGGCGACTGACGTCGGAACCGCCGGGGCGAGGGCGACCAGCAGGGCCGGGGTCTGCAGCACGCATACCGCCTGGCGGCGCCGGCTGGGTGGCAGCTCCGCGCGCAGCCAGGGCAGAACGCGCCCGGCCAGCACGAACAGATAGCGCATGGCCCCGATCGCCAGCACCCAGGGGCCAGCGGGTCCGGGCTGCCACGCAAGCACGGACAGCGCGAGGATGAGTGCCGCGTCCAGCTCCATGTCGAAACGCGCGCCGAAGGCCGACTCGGTACCGCTGCGTCGTGCCACCGCTCCGTCCACTCCGTCCAGCAACAGCACCAGCAGGGCGAGGGTCACGACCCAGGCCGGCAGCCAGTAAACGGGCAGGTCGACCGTTGGTATCAGGGCCAGCAGTGCGACCCCGCCAACCGGGGCGGCCAGGGCTGCGCGCACCAGGGTCACGCGGTTGCCGGGGCCCGGGATCCCGGACAGACCGTCCGCATGCGCGGCCCCCCGGACCAGCAGGGCCCACAGCAGCCCCCACAGGAAAGCGGTCGCCAGCAGCAGCGCGGGACCGATCGGTGTCAGGGTTGCGACGCCGATGGCAAGCAGTCCGGCGAGCGCCAGGTCGGCGGACCGGAGCGGCTTTCGCAGGGCGGCGGAGACGGACATCGGCGACCTTTCCTCGGTGGGATTGCGGCGGGTGGTGGAGACTCGGCACACTGCGGATTCCACATCTTCGGGAGCATGGCGCAGTGTCCCTCTGGTCGCGAAAGCCCGCATGAACCGCGCACGAGCCTTCTGGATTACAGCGCCCGGCGAGGGCGAGATCCGCGACATGGAACTGCCGCCTCCGTCCCCCGGGGAATGCCGGGTGCGAGCGCGTTATGGCGCGATCTCGCGCGGTACCGAGTCGCTGGTGTTCCGGGGCCGGGTGCCGCCGGATCAGTACGCCGCGATGCGGGCACCGCTGCAGGAAGGGGACTTCCCGGCACCGGTGAAATACGGCTACATCAGCGCAGGCGTGGTCGAGTCCGGCGGGCGTGCCGGCGAACGGGTCTTCTGCCTGCACCCGCACCAGGACCGTTACAACGCGCCGGATTCCATGCTGGTGCCGATCCCGGATGCGGTCCCGGACGCGCGCGCGGTACTGGCGGCGAACATGGAAACGGCCGTGAACATCGTGTGGGACGCCGGGGTGGGTCCCGGCGACCGGGTGGCGGTGATCGGTGCGGGCGTGGTCGGGTTCCTGTGCGCCTGGCTGATCCGTGCGATCCCGGGCGCCCGGGTGGATCTGATTGACCCCGAGCCCGCGCGGGCGGAACCGGCGCGGGCGCTGGGGCTGACCCTGCACACACCGGCGGCGGCCCGCGAGACCCTGCCGGCCGCGTCGCGCGATGCGGTGATCCATTGCAGCGGTCAGGGCGACGGGCTGGTGCAGGCGCTGGAGCTGGCGGGCACCGAGGCCCGGGTGGTGGAGGCCAGCTGGTATGGCGATGCGCCGGTCAGCCTGCCGCTGGGCGCCGGGTTCCATTCGCGGCGTCTGGAGCTGCGCAGCAGCCAGGTGGGCCGTATCCCGCCGGCACGCGCCGCGCGCTGGGATTACCACCGGCGTCTGGCGCTGGCGCTGGAGCTGCTCGCCGATCCGGCGCTGGAGGTCCTGATCAGCGGCGAGGATCGTTTCGAGGATCTGCCGCGGGTGATGCCGCGGGTAGCCGGGCCCGAGGCCGCCACGACACTGTGCCATCGCATCCGTTATCCCGATCCCGACCCCGTGTGGGTCTAAGGAGCGACTTCTGTATGTACAGCCTGAACGTCCGCGACCACTTCATGATTGCCCACAGCTTCGCCGGCGAGGTGTTCGGTCCCGCGCAGAACCTGCACGGCGCCACCTACGTGGTGGACGTGACCTTCCGCCGGGCCGAGCTGGATGACGATGGTCTGGTGGTCGACATCGGCCGGGCCGGCGAGGTGCTGCGCAGCATCCTGGCCGAACTGAACTACCAGAACCTGGACGACCGACCCGAGTTCGAGGGGCAGAACACCACGACCGAATTTCTCGCCCGGGCGATTCACGGACGCATCGCCACCGCCATCCACGAGGAGCGTCTCGGCGCTTCCGCACGGGGCCTGGACGCGGTCTGCGTGACCCTGCACGAATCCCACGTGGCCTGGGCCGCCTACGAGGCGGCTCCTTGAGCGAGGCCGCCGATCTGCGCCTGCTGGTTCCCGGGGCGCTGGATCAGCCCACCGGTGGCTACCGATTCGATGCGCGCATGCTGGCGGGCCTGCGCGAGCGCGGCTGGAAGACGGCAGTCGACGAGCTTCAGGGCGACTTCCCCGGACCTTCCGCGGACGCTGCGGCGGCGCTGGATGCGGCCCTGGCGGCGGCCCCCGACGGCCAGCGGGTGCTGGTCGACGGCCTCGCGGGCGGCGCCTTCCCCGAGGTGCTCGAGCGCCACGCGCAGCGGCTGCGTCTGCTCGCGCTGGTGCATCACCCGCTCGGGCTGGAGACCGGCCTGGAACCCGCGCGCAGCCGCGAGCTCCTCGCGCTGGAGCGGGCCGGGTTGCGAAGCAGCCGCGGGATCGTCACCACCAGCGCGTATACCGCCGACGTGCTGGCCGGATGGGGAATCGAGCGTCCGCGCCTGCGGGTGGTCCCGCCCGGTGTGGAACGTCAGGCGGCGGCATCGGGGCCCGGTCCCGGGGAGCCGCCCTGCCTGCTGGCGGTGGGGGCCCTGATCCCGCGCAAGGGGCAGCACCACCTGATCGCTGCGCTGGCCGGACTGACGGATCGCGCCTGGCATCTGGTGCTGGCCGGGCCGGCAGATCGTGACCCGGTATTCGTGCGTCGCCTGCGCCAGCAGATCGAGGATCACGGTCTGCGGGACCGGGTCACCGTCACCGGAACCTGCGACGAGGCCGGCCTGGACGCCTGGTTCGACGGCGCGTCGCTGTTCGTCCTGCCCAGCGCATACGAGGGTTTCGGCATGGTGTACACCGAGGCCATGGCACGTGGCCTGCCGGTGATCGCCACCACCGGTGGTGCGATCCCGTACACCGTGCCGGCCGCCGCGGGTGCCCGCCTGCCGCCGGGCGACGTCCCGGCGTTGCGCGCCGCGCTGACGGATTATCTGGAGCGCCCGGAGGCCTGGCTTGCCGCCGGGGCCGCCGGCCGGCGGGCCGCGCGGCAGATGCCCGACTGGCCCCGGGCGGTCGTCGCGATGGATCGGGCGCTGCGCGAGCTGACGCCGTGAGCGAGCACTTCGATCGCGAGTGGCTGGGCCTGCGCGAGCCCGTGGATCATGCGGCGCGCCCGGCGTCCCTGGCCGACGCGCTCGCGGAGTGGGTGGTGCGGGTTCGGGGAGCGAACGAGGCACCGCTGCGGGTGCTGGATCTGGGCGCCGGCAGCGGTTCGAACCTGCGCTGGCTCGCTCCGCGGCTGCCGGACCCGCAGGTCTGGACCCTGGTGGATCATGATGCCTCCCTGCTGGACGCGGCCCGCCGCGACGCCGGCGGCGAACGCGTGGAACACCTGCGGGTGGAGGACTTCGCTGCCGCGCCTCCGGCCTTGCCGGGCGCGGCGCCCGCCCCGCTGCTGGTGACCGGCGCGGCGCTGCTGGATCTGGTCTCGGCCCGGTGGCTGGATGCACTGGTCGCTGCCTGTGCCGCGCGCGGGGCCGCGGTCCTGTTCGCGCTGAGCTACGACGGCCGGATCGAATGGTCGCAGCCGGACCCGGAGGATGCGGCCCTGCTGGCGGCGGTCAATCGCCACTAGGGCACCGACAAGGGTTTCGGGCCGGCGCTGGGGCCGGGGGCGGCGATGCACCTGGAGCGAGCGCTGGAGCGTCATGGTTATCGCGTGGAGGCGGCCGCCTCACCGTGGGAGCTGGATGCGGCCAGGCCGGCGCTGGTGCGGGCCCTGATCGACGGCTGGGCCGAAGCGGCGGCTGCCATGGAGCCGACACGGGCCGGGGACTTTCGGGCCTGGGCCGGGCGGCGCCGGGCTGCAGTGATCGGCGACGGCTGCCGCCTGCGCGTCGGGCATCGGGACGTTCTGGGGTTGCCCCCGGCCCCGGGCCGGGGCTCGGGCTCGGGGGTGGCTGCCGGGTGACGCCGCTCAGAAATTCTCGGTGGAGGTGAACAGGCCGACGCGCAGGTCACTGGCCTCGTAGATCGTGCGGCCGTCCACCTGCACCGTGCCGTCGCCGATTCCCAGCACCAGCTTGCGCGAGATCACCCGCTTCATCTCCACGTGGTAGGTGACCTTTTCTGCGGTCGGCAGGACCTGGCCGGTGAACTTCACCTCGCCCACGCCCAGCGCGCGTCCGCGCCCCGGGTTGCCCAGCCATGCCAGATAGAACCCCACCAGCTGCCACATCGCGTCCAGCCCGAGGCAGCCGGGCATCACCGGATCGCCCGGGAAGTGGCAGGCGAAGAACCACTGATCGGGGTGGATGTCCAGCTCGGCCACCATCTCGCCCTTGCCGAACTGCCCGCCGTCGCTGTTGATCTCCGTGACCCGGTCCATCATCAGCATGTTGGGCACCGGCAGCTGAGCATTGCCCGGGCCGAACATGTTGCCGTAGCCGCAGGCCAGGAGTTCGTCGCGATCGTACTGATTCTTCTGCATTGAAAGATGCTCGGGGGAAAAGCCCGGTATTGGACCGAAACCGGCGGGCAAAAGCAATTCCCGCCGCGTTGCACGGCGGCGGGAAAAGGCCGGTTCAGGCGTCGGCCGGGTAGCGCAGCAACTCCGCAAGGGTAAAGAAACGGTCCCCGCGCAGATAGCCGGCCTGGACTTCCGGGACCAGGGTGCCGGGGCGCCCCCGGGCGTCGCGTTCGGCCACCCACTCGGCGGGCAGGGTGTCCAGGATGTGGGCGCTGGCCAGGCGCCCGTCCTCCAGATGGCTGGCATGGACCTGGCCGTTGCCCCGGTGACGAAAGGCCGGAATCCAGCCCGCGGTGAAGCCGGTGTCCAGCCATTCCGGTTCCTCGCGGGTGGTCACCGACGGGCCGGACAGGAGATCGAGATCAAGCATCGCGGATCCTCCGAAGATTTACTCGGGGTATCGGCGCGGCCCCGCGGAACTTGAGGCCGGGACGATCGCCCTGCGTCGGTGGTGCGGGCGGCGAGCCGGGTACGGGTCGTGCATAATCGTGATCATCATACAGACCGCGAAACCGTTCCCGGGGACGCCGGCCTTCCGGTCGCTTCGGGTGCGGACCGAAAGGGGGAAGAGTGGCGGTTACCGTCCTGCTGTGGATCCTGGCGATCGTGATCGCCATCGGCGTGCTGGATCTTGCGCGACAACCGCTACGGCGTTTTCTCGTGGCGCTGGCGGGTGCGGTCGCACGGGGTGTGTGCGCCCTGCGACGCCAGGTCCTGCATCTGCGGGATGCGGTGCGCGACTGGCATGGGGGGCATCTGGAGCGCCTGGAGGCCGAACGCATCCATTCCGCGGTAGAGGCGCTGGAGCGTCGTTATGCCGAGATGGTCGGGCATGACCTCGCCCAGTTGCCGGCATTGCGGCAGCAGGCGCGCGACACGCTGCGCGTGCTGGACGAGGCCTATCAGCGCGACGAGCAGCGGCTGATCCAGGAGCCCGAATGGGTCGCGCGGCTGGAGGCCCTGGCCCGTGGTCCTTCCAGTGATACGCCGGAAAGCCGGCGCCTGGCGCAGGACATGGAGGATACCGTATTGCGGATTGCCCGCTCCGGGCTGGAGGAGCAGCGGCGTTCGGCCAGCGCGCTGCTGTCGGCCCGGCGACGCGCGGACAGTCCTTTGCGCGAGATGGTCGGCAGTCTGGAGCGGGTGCAGGAACGCCTGGCACGGCTCGAACGCCAGGGCGAGCGTCTGGACCGGGCACTGACCCGCTGCGAGGAGGTCCACCGTCCGGTCCGGCGCGCCCTCCCGGCCCATGCCCAGGCGGCGACCCAGTGGTTGATGGGGGCGGCCGGGCTGGCCCTGGCCGCGCTGGCTGTGGTGATCCACCAGCATGTGTTCGGCCCGGCGCTGGCCGGCATGTTCCCCGAGCCTTCGGATACCGGGATGCTCCTGGCACCGGGATCCGAATGGATGCTGTATTTGCTGCTGGGCATCGCGGTGCTGGCGGGGTGGATCCTGGCCGAGACCCGGGGCGTGACTCGCGTCCTGCCGCATGCGCTGATGGAGGGGGGCGGCTGGGCGCCGCGGGCGCTGGCCGGACTGTCCATCGCGGTGCTGGTGCTGGTGGCGGCGGTATCGGCGTTCACCGGGTTCCATCTCGACTGGCTGGTGTACCAGCACGAACTGGTGTCCCTGCTGCTGGAAGGCGAGGAGCGCGGCCTCCCGCCCGGCATCCGTCATGCCGAACAGCTGGTGGGGGCGGCGCTGGGGCTGCTGATTCCGCTGCTGCTGGCGCTGGTGCCGGTGTGGGTGGTGGGCTTTCTGCAGGCGACCCGCATCCTCGCCGGGGGTGTGCTGAGTGCCGGGCTCGGCGTGCTCGCGGGCATCCTGTACCTGGCGGCGGTAGGGGCCTGTCAACTGCGGCGTCTGCTGCCGGCGACCTTCGAGCTGATCATCTTCGTGCCGGCCGCCATCCGGCGCTGGCTGGCCGCACGCCGCAACGGGGCGTGAACCGTGTCACCGGAAGCCGGAGGGATGCGTGCACATTCGCCAACGCCTGCCTAGAATGATCCCTCTTCCGAAACATCGCCGCGCCCCGCTCGGGCGCGGCCAATGACGAGGCAAGGCATGGTGCGCAGGTTGCAGATCCGAAACGGGCTGGTGGTGCTGTCGCTGGCGGGGGCCCTGATGGTCGCAGGCACTGCGCCGGCTGCGGCGCAGACGCGATACGTCTCGGACAGTCTGGAGACGGCCGTTTACAGCAGTCCGCAGGGCGGGCGGATCGTCAGTTCGGTGGATGCCGGTGACCAGGTGCAGGTGCTGGAGGACGACGGCGGCTACAGCCGTATCCGTCTGCCCAGTGGCAACGAGGCATGGATCCTGACCCGCTACCTGCAGGACGAGCCGCATGCGCGCGAACGCCTCGCCGAGGTGGAAGAGGAACTGGCCGAGATCCGTTCCGGGGCCGACGACCAGGAAGGCCGCATCGCCGAACTGCTGGACGAGCGCAATGCACTGCAACGTGAAGTTGAAGAGCAGTCCGAACGCATGGCCGGCATGCAGGAAGAGCTCGAGGAGCTGCGCGATATTGCCGAACGGCCACAGGAAATCCAGCGGCGCAACGAGCGCCTGGAAGAGGAACTCCTGGAGACCCGCGAAGCCGCCGAGGACTACCGGCGTCAGGTCGAAGTGATGCGCGCCGACAGCGACCGGCGCTGGTTCATGACCGGGGCTGCAGTCGCCGTGGGCAGCGCGATCCTGGGGATCATCCTGACGCGGCTGCCGACCCGCCGCCGGCGCAGCGACTGGCTGAACTGACCCTCCGGCCGGGGGTGGGGTCTGTTGCGCTGTCGGGGTTGACCCGGTAGCCTTCCCGCTTCCGTGACGGGCGCCCGGCGGGCGCTCCCCGATCCCCTTTCAGGACCCCCGTCTGGATGCTGTTCGCGATTCTTTCAATCTTCGTGGTGGCGGCGCTGGCGCCCGTGGTGCATCGGGCGACCGGGCGCCACAGCGGCTGGGTTCTGGCCCTGCTGCCGGCGGCCCTGTTCGTTTATTTCGCGAGTTTCGTCCCGACTGTGGCGGCCGGCGAAACCGTGCGTCTGGCCTGGCAGTGGATGCCCGGGCTGGACGTCCAGTTCTCCTTCCTGATCGATGGCCTGTCGCTGATGTTCGCCCTGCTGATCGCGGGCATTGGCGTTTTCGTGGTCAGTTATGCCGGACGCTATCTGGAAGGCCACCGGGATCTCGGACGTTTCTATGTCCTGATCCTGTCGTTCATGGGCTCCATGCTGGGGCTGGTCCTGGCGGACAACATCATCCTGATGTTCATCTTCTGGGAGCTGACCAGCATCACCTCCTACCTGCTGATCGGCTTCAATCACGAGCAGCTGAAGGCGCGCAAGGCCGCCCTGCAGGGCCTGGTCGTGACCGTCGGCGGTGGCCTGGCCCTGCTGGCCGGATTGGTGCTGCTGGGCGTGGCCTCCGGGTCCTGGGAGCTTTCGGAGATCCTCGCCGGCGAGGATTCGCTGCACGAGCATGCGCTGTATCTGCCGCTGGTGATCCTGATCCTGCTGGGTACCTTCACCAAGTCGGCGCAGTTCCCGTTCCATTTCTGGCTGCCGAATGCGATGGCCGCGCCCACGCCGGTGTCGGCCTACCTGCATTCCGCCACCATGGTGAAGGCGGGCGTGTACCTGATGGCCCGCCTGAATCCGGAGCTGGGCGGCACCGAACTGTGGACCTGGACACTCGGCCTGTTTGGCGCGGTGACCATGTTCACCGGCGCCTGGATGGCCATCCAGAGCACCGAGATCAAGAAGCTGCTGGCCTACTCCACGGTGATGGCGCTGGGCACGCTGACGATGCTGATCGGCATCGATTCGCCCTACGCCGCGATGGCCGGCGCGACTTTCCTTCTGGCGCACTCGCTGTACAAGGGCGCGCTGTTCATGCTCGCCGGTTCCATCGACCACGGCACCGGCGAGAAGGAAGTCCCGAACATGGGCGGGCTGCGCCGCGCGATGCCACTGACCGCCGCCTTCTCGGTGATTGCCGCGCTGTCGCTGGCCGGGCTGCCGCCGCTGTTCGGTTTCGTCGGCAAGGAGCTGATGCTCGAGGCGGCGCTGGGTGCGCCGGACGCGCTGGGCGTGGTCCTGCCGCTGCTGGCGGTGGCTTCGGCGATCCTGGTGGTGGCCGTGGCCGCCATCGTCGGCCTGCGGCCGTTCTTCGGCGCACGCCCGGAGTACGCGCGCACGCCGCATGAATCGCCCGGTGCGATGCTCGCCGGTCCGGCGGTGCTGGCCACCCTGGGCCTGATCTTCGGCATCTTCCCGGCCCTGGCGCAGCCGCTGGTGGTGGCCACGGCCACCTCCATCCACGGCGCCGATCCGGAGATGCAGCTCAAGCTGTGGCACGGCATCAACCTGCCGCTGGGCCTGTCCCTGCTGAGTCTCGCCGCGGGTCTGGTCATCTATCGCTTCTGGGATTCGGTGCGCGCCGGGATCGGCCGGGTCATGGCGCCGGCGTTCCGGGTTGCGCCGGAGCGCGGCTACGATCGTTTCATGGACGGGCTGGTGTGGTTCTCGGCGTTCCAGACCCGCGTTCTGCAGAACGGCTACCTGCGCACCTACGTGATGGTGACCATGCTGACCACCGTGGCCCTGGTGCTGGCGACCTTCGCCACCCTGGGCGGGCTTGAGATCACGGTCAGTTTCGCCGACATCCTGGTCCACGAGTGGGTGATCGCCGCGCTGGTGGCGCTGGCGGCGCTGTTCGTGGCGACCACCAACTCGCGTCTGGCGGCGGTGGCCTCGCTGGGCATCATCGGTTTCGGTGTGTCGCTGATCTACGTGTTCTTCAGCGCGCCGGACCTGGGCATCACCCAGGTCCTGGTGGAGACCCTGACCGTGATCCTGCTGGTGCTGGTGCTGTTCCGCCTGCCCGGGTTCCTGAAGTTCTCCAATCCGCTGACGCGGGTGCGTGACGTGATCGCCTCGCTGGTGGTGGGCGTGACCATGACCGCGGTCCTGATGGCCACCCTGGGCGTGCAGTACTTCCCGGCGATCTCCGAATACCACATCGCCGAGTCCGAGCCGTCGGCCTACGGGCGCAACATCGTCAACGTGATCCTGGTCGACTTCCGCGCCCTGGATACCCTGGGCGAGCTGTTCGTGCTCGCGCTGGCGGCGGTGGGCGTGTACGCGATGATCAAGTTCCGCGCGGAGGACCGCAAGTCATGATGGCCGGCTCGCTCATCCTGCAGACGGGGACGCGGCTGCTGCTGCCACTGCTGCTGCTGTTCTCGGTGTTCCTGCTGCTGCGTGGCCATGACGAGCCGGGCGGCGGGTTCATCGCCGGTCTGGTGGCGGCGATGGCGTTCGCGCTGTACATGTTCGCCTTCGATGTCTATAAGGCGCGCGCCATCCTGCGCATCGACCCGCGCAACATGCTGGGCATCGGTCTGCTGCTGGCGACCGTGTCGGGAGTGCCCGCGCTGTTGCAGGGGCGTGCCTATCTGACCTCGCTGTGGTGGGACGTGGAGGTCCCGCTGTTCGGCGAGCTCAAGCTCTCCACCCCGCTGGTGTTCGACATCGGCGTGTACCTCGTGGTGATCGGCACCGTGCTGACCATCGTCCTGGCCCTGGCGGAGGCGGAAGAATGACTGCGGAACCCCTGCTCGCGATCCTGGTGGGCGTGCTGTTTGCCACGGCCACCTACCTGATGTTGCGGCGCAGCCTGGTCAAGCTGGTGATCGGCCTGATCCTGCTGTCCAACGCCGCCAACCTGCTGATCTTTGCCACCTCGGGGCTGACCCGGGGTGCGCCGCCGCTGATCCCCGAAGGCATGCTCACGCCCGAAGGGCCGGTGGCCGACCCGTTGCCGCAGGCCCTGATCCTCACCGCGATCGTCATCAGCTTCGGTGTGCTCGCCTTTGCGGTGGTGCTGATCCATCGCGCCTATGAGGTCGTGGGTGCAGATGACCTGGACGAAATGAAGGATACGGACACGTGAGGATCGAGGTCGCCCTTCCGGTCATCATCCCCCTGTTTTT
Source organism: Thioalkalivibrio sp. ALR17-21 (assembly GCF_000420185.1). Taxonomy (NCBI): domain Bacteria; kingdom Pseudomonadati; phylum Pseudomonadota; class Gammaproteobacteria; order Chromatiales; family Ectothiorhodospiraceae; genus Thioalkalivibrio; species Thioalkalivibrio sp. ALR17-21. Next base: position 57,325 of record NZ_ATUL01000009.1, read on the forward strand.
CGGGGCCCTCGCGCTTGCCTTCTGGCAATGGCGCGGGGTCCAGCGCGCGGTGGGCGTGCTGGGCAGCGCGGCGCTGACCGCGTCCGGTATCTGGCTGCTGGTCGCGGTGTGGAATGATGGCGTCCTGGCCATGCACATGGGGAGCTGGCAGGCGCCGTTCGGCATCGTGCTGGCGGCCGATCTGCTGAGCGCGACCATGGTCCTGCTCACCGGGGTGATGGGGCTGATCGTGGCCCTGTACTCGCTGGTGTCGATGACGCCGGATCACGAGCGCTTCGGCTACCACCCGCTGCTGCAGCTGCTGCTGGCCGGGGTGGCAGGGGCCTTCCTGACCGGGGACATCTTCAACCTGTATGTGTGGATCGAGGTCCTGCTGGTCGCGTCCTTCGCCCTGCTGATCCTGGGCGGGGAACGCGCACAGATGGAGGGGGCGATCAAGTACGTCACCCTCAATCTCATCTCCTCGCTGATTCTGCTGGCGGCGGTCGGCCTGACCTACGGCATGTTCGGTACCCTGAACATGGCGGATCTTGCCGCGAAGATGGGCGAGGCCGAGAATACCGGGCTGGTAACCGTGGTCGGCGTACTGTTCATGGTCGCCTTCGCCATCAAGGCCGCAGCCTTCCCGCTGTTCTTCTGGCTGCCGGCCTCCTACCACACCCCGCCGGTGGCGATCTCCGCGATCTTCGCCGCACTGCTGACCAAGGTCGGGGTGTATGCGCTGATCCGCTTCTTCACCCTGATGTTCACCGAGGCCCCGGAGGTCACCCAGACCATCCTGCTCTGGGGTTCCGGCTTCACCATGCTGGTAGGCGTGCTGGGCGCGGCGGCGCAGTTCGAGTTCCGCCGCATCCTGGCCTTCCACAGTGTCAGCCAGATCGGCTACATCATCATGGGGCTGGCGCTGCATACGCCGCTGGCGCTCGCCGGATCGCTGTTGTTCATCATCCATCACAGCGTGGTCAAGACCAACCTGTTCCTGATCAGCGGGATCTCCTATTTCGCCCGCGGGACGCACGAGCTGAAGGACCTGGGTGGCCTGTACCGTACCCACCCCGGGCTGTCGGTGCTGTTCCTGATCTCGGCCCTGTCGCTGGCCGGCCTGCCGCCACTGTCCGGCTTCCTGGTCAAGCTGATGCTGGTGCGCGCCGGTCTGGAGATCGAAGCCTACTGGATCGTGGGCATCGCCCTGCTGACCGGCCTGCTGACGTTCTACTCGATGGTGAAGATCTGGGCCGAGGCGTTCTGGAAGGCCGATCCACGTGGCGAGGAGGCCCCCGCCAACGGGGCCGCCTGGCCCGGCCGCGGCGGCCTGTGGCTGCTGTACGGTCCGGTGGCGGCGCTGGCGGCGCTGGCGGTGCTGATGGGCGTGGCGGCCGAGCCGTTCCTGCAGCTGTCGATCGCAGCGGGTGAGCAGATGCTGGATGTGGATGCCTATGTCGAGGCGATTCTGGGGGCCGACGCGCGATGAACCTGCTCGCACTCAACCTGCTGCTGGCGGTGGCCTGGATGATGCTGACCGGCAGCTTCACGGCCAACAGCCTGCTTGCCGGGCTGGTTTTCAGCTATCTGGCGCTGTGGGTCGCGTTCAACCGCAAGGCGGATCACAGCAGCTTCTTCTGGAAGGTGCCGAAAGTGATCTCGTTTATCGGCTTCTTCATCTATGATCTGGTCAAGGCCAACCTGGTAGTGGCCTGGGACGTGCTCACGCCCACCCATTTGATGAAGCCCGGCGTGATCGCATTCCCGCTGCGCGCCCATACCGATGCCCAGATCACCGTGCTGGCCAACCTGATCTCGGTGACACCGGGCACCCTCAGCCTGGATGTCTCCACCGATCGCAAGGTGCTGTACATTCATGCGATGTATCTGCAGGACGAGGACAAGCTGAGGCGCGAACTGCAGGACCTGGAAAGCCGCGTGATGGAGCTGATCGACTGATGCCGATTCTCGACTGGGCCGTGACCGCGACCTTCGTGATCCTCAGCCTGGCGCTGGTGATCATCTTCATCCGTCTGATCAAGGGACCGAGCCTGCCCGACCGGGTGGTGGCGCTGGAGCTGATCGCATCGTTGACGGTCGGGTTCATCGCGACCCATGCGGTGGCCACGCGCATGGCCAACTTCCTCGACGTGGCCGTGGTCCTGGCACTCACCGCGTTCCTCGCCGCGGTGGGCTTCGCGCGTTATCTGGAAAAGGGAGGGGAGCGTAGTGATGATTGAACTGCTCACCGCGTTCCTGTTGCTGCTGGGTTCGTTGCTGATGCTGCTGGCTGCCCTGGGCGCCCTGCGCATGCCGGACCTGCTGACGCGCATGCACGCGACGACCAAGGCGGGTGCTCTGGGGGGCGGGACCATGGTGGTAGCCGTCGCCGTGTTTTTCGATGATGGTGCGGTAACCGCGCGGGCGCTGGCGATCGTGGTGTTCATCATCCTCACCGCGCCGGTGGCCGCGCACCTGATCGGTCGCGCCGGGTATTTCGTCGGCATCCCGCTGTGGGAAGGCACCCTCAAGGACGAACTGAAGAATCGCTACGATCCCGAGACCCATACCCTTGCCTCGGAGGATTCCGAGGCCTCGTCCGGCTCCACCGAAAAACGCGACCACGACTGACTTCCCGCTCCCCGCAGGACGCCCGTCGGACTCGGTGACCCCCGCCGGAGCCGCTCGCGCAGAACCGCTCGCGCACAAAAAAGCCGGGGCCCGAAGGCCCCGGCAAGTTCACGCTTCTCGTACGAAGGGGTGTCCGGAGAGATGCCCGAATCAGGCTGCGTGGGTCTCCTTGGCCTCGCGCGCGGCCTTCGCCTCTTCGGGATCGTAGGCCGCGCCGGACCACAACATCTCGTAGGCGATCTCCTCGTTGCCGTTCTCGCACAGGTCCAGGACCTCCTGGAACAGCGGCTGGAAGGTCTCGCTGCGGTGCGACTCCTCGTGCTCCTCGAAGCTGCGCCAGAAGGTGATGATCAGCGCTTCCTTGTCCTTCATCGGGCTCTCCACGGCCTGGCCGATGGTGGAACCCTCGTTGGACACCGAGCCCGAGTTCAGGGCCACGAAGCCGCCGACAAAGCCGCTGTCCGAGTGGTAGGTCTTCACGTTCTCGCACAGTACGGCCACGCGTTCCTGCAGGTCGTCGATGCTGTATTCCGGCTTGAGGATGACCCGGTTGATGGTCACCACGCCGTCCGGCGGAAAGTTCTGGATCAGGTTGCTCATAACGTCCTCCTTGGTTTGAGGAAGATGCCCGGGGGCATTGTGGCTTCATTCAGCGAATCAGAATGTGCTGAATGAATTGTTGACCAATTTACTCCGAAATAGGTGGCACGCAACAAAGGCACAAGGGCCGAAGGGCCTGTGGAAACCGGGGTTGTGTCGCCGGGCCGGTCTCGGTATCGTTCATTCCAAAGAATATTGGAATGAGCGTTACGCCGGGATGGACGAGCGCGAACTGAAGGGCGTGCTGTACGAGCAGGTGGCGCGAATCACGCGCGCCGCGGCCAGCCCCAGGCGCCTGGAGCTGATCGAGGTGCTGGTGCAGGGCGAGAAGACCGTCGAGCAGCTGGCAGCGGACACCGACGTCAGCGTCAAGCTGGCCAGTGCCCACCTCAAGGCCCTGCGCGAGGCCCGCCTGGTGGAAGCCCGTCGCGCCGGGCGTCATGTCCACTATCGTCTCGCCGACCGCCACGTCGCGGACTTCTGGGTCATGCTGCGCACGCTCGCGGAGGAGCGCCTGCTGGAGCTGCAGGCGGCCACCCGCGAGCTGACCGAGTGCGTTGACGAGCTGGCTCCGGTCGCCGGTCCGGAATTGCTGGAACAGGCGCGGCGCGGCGAGGTGGTGGTGCTGGACGTGCGCCCCGGGGTCGAGTACGCCGCCGGGCATCTCCCCTGCGCGCGCTCCATCCCGCTGCAAGAGCTGAATCAGCGCCTGCAGGAACTGCCGGCCGACCGCCCGGTGGTCGCCTACTGCCGTGGCCCCTACTGCCTGATGGCGAAAGAGGCCGTCGCCCTGCTGCGCGAGCACGGGATCGCTGCGCAACGCGTGGAGGAGGGCGTGGCCGAATGGCGCCACGCGGGCCTGCCGCTGGCCGATGAGCAGGACTGACGCGGCCGGGGCCCCGGCCGTGAGACAACGCATTTCCAGAGGAAACCGGAATATGGACAAGCACAAGGCCGCCGAGGCCTACGATCACATTACGCATGGCATCCGCGAAAACCTCGGGCAGTTCAGCCAGCAGCTGATCCAGGTTTTCTTCGTCGGCCTGACGATCGGGATGATGCGTACGGTCATCCCGGCCCTGGCCGAGGAGGAGTTCGGCGTCGCCGAGGGCTCGTTCATGCTGCTGACGGCCTTCGTGGTGGCCTTCGGTATCGTGAAGGGGGCGCTCAATTTCGTCGCCGGCCGGCTGTCCGAGCGCATGGGCCGCAAGAATGTCCTGCTGCTGGGCTGGCTGTCGGCCATCCCGATCCCGTTCATGATCCTGTACGCCCCGACCTGGGGCTGGATCGTGGCGGCGACCGTGCTGCTGGGCGTGAACCAGGGTCTGGCCTGGTCGATGACCCAGACCGCCAAGATGGACATCACCCGGGCCGACGAGCGCGGCTTCACCATGGGGATGAACGAGTTCTCCGGCTATGTCGGGGTGGCGGTCGCCGGGATTGTTACCGGCTACATGGCGGCGGCGTTCGGTCCGCGTGTCGGTCTGCTGATCTTCGGTCTGGTGGTGATCGCGCTGGCGATCCTCATGACCGTGCTGCTGGTGCGCGAGACCCTGGATTGGGCGAAGGCCGAAGGGGCTCGCCACGCGGCCGGCCGCAACGACGGGCCGGTGGCGCGCTATCCGCAGAACATCGCGGATTCACCCACGACCTGGCAGGTGTTCACCCTGATGTCCTGGCGCGATCGCCGCATGGCCGCGTTTTCCCAGGCCGGCCTGGTGGAGAAGTTCGTGGATGCCCTGGTGTGGGTGTTCTACCCGGTGTTCCTCTATCAGCAGGGGCTCAGCCTTGCGGCCATTGGCTGGGTGGTCGGGATCTACGGTTTCGTCTGGGGTGGTTCCCAGTTCGCCACCGGACGGCTGTCTGACCACATTGGCCGCATGAAGCCGATCGTCTGGGGCATGTGGATCTGCGGTGCCGGGGTGGCCCTGACCCTGCTCGGCCAGGGCGTGCTTTGGTGGTCGTTCGCCGCGGCCGTGACCGGCTTCGGCATGGCGTTGCTGTACCCCAACCTGAGTGCCGCGGTGGCCGACATCGCGCATCCGAACTGGCGCGGTTCGGCGATTGGCACCTACCGTTTCTGGCGTGACCTGGGTTACGGGATCGGTGCGCTGGGGCTGGGTATCGTGGCCCATGTGGGCGGTACGGTGGACTGGGGTTTCTGGTTCGTGGCCATCGCCATGTTCTTGTCCGGTGCAGCCGTCTGGTGGTGGGGCGAGGAGACCCATCCGCGTCTCAATCCGGCCGACCCGAAATAGGCCCGCAGCAGGCCCGCAGCGAGTCCGGCCGGAGCCCGGCCCGTGCAGCAGCGACGGCCGGGTTTTCCGCCGCGTGATTGCGGGTCGTTGGCGCAGGCCGCCCGCCGTCCGTACACTGCCCGGCCATGACTGAATCCGACCCCCTGACCCGGCTGCGCGAGATCATGGCGCGACTGCGCGACCCCGAGCACGGCTGTGCCTGGGACCGTGCGCAGACTGCCGCCAGCATCGTCCCGCATACCCTCGAAGAGGCCTATGAGCTGGCCGACGCCGTCGCGCGTGACGCCGGTGACGCGGCCTCCACCGCCGAGCTGCGGGAAGAACTCGGGGACCTGCTGTTTCAGGTGGTCTTCCAGGCGCGCATCGCCGAGGAAGCCGGGCGCTTCGATCTGGATGACGTCGCGCGCGGGATCGCCGACAAGCTGGTGCGGCGCCATCCGCACGTGTTTGCCGGCCACGCCTTCGGTGACGATGCCGAACGCGAGGCAGCCTGGGAGGACGACAAGGCCGCCTCCCGCGAGCAGCGGGGCCATGCCAGCGCGATGGACGACATCCCGCTGGCGCTGCCGGCGCTGGCGCGCGCGGTCAAGACCCAGCGGCGGGCCGCGCGTGACGGCTTCGACTGGGACGACGCCGGGCCTGTGGTCGACAAGATCCATGAGGAAATGGCCGAGGTGAGCGTGGCCGTGGCCGAGGGCGTGGACCCGGATGCGGTGGCCGAGGAGGTGGGCGACGTGCTGTTCGCCGTGTCCAACTGGGCGCGCCACCTGGGCGTGGATCCCGAGGGCGCCCTGCGCGGGAGTACCCGCAAGTTCGAGGCGCGCTATCGGCGCATGGAGGCTCTGGCGGCTGCCGAGGGGCAGTCGCTGGATGCGCTGGGATTCGACGCCCAGGAGCGCCTGTACCAGCGGGCCCGTCGCCAGCTGCGCGGCGAATCGGACGAACCCGAAGACCCGCAAGCCTGAGCGCGCGGACCGTCAGCCCGCCGTCCGCCCCGGGCCACCGTGCCGGTGGACCAACCCCCTGAACGATCCCGACAACCCACAAGGAATCCCGAATGGAACATGGCCCGGACTCGTTGCCCGACCACTTCATGCCGGCGCGCATCGAGCGCATCGAACAGGTGACCCCGCTGATCCGGACCTTCACCCTGGCGGCGGATCCGCAGCGTTTTGTCTCGCGTGCCGGGCAGTGGCTGGATCTGGTGATCCCGCAGGGCGAGGCGAAGCCGTTCGTTGGCGGGTATTCGGTGGTCTCGCCGCCGCCGCGCGACGACGGCCGGTTGCAGCTGGCCATCAAGTACGCCGATCACCACGCCGCGACCCATCACCTGCATACCGCCGCGCGCGAGGGCGATACTGTCTACATCACCGCGGGGCAGGGCGATTTCTTCTTCGAGCGCGGCATGGCCGACAACGTGGTGCTGCTGGGCGCCGGTATCGGCGTGACGCCGCTGTTCAGCATCCTGCGCTACGTGCACGAATCGGCCCCCGAGGTGAACGCGCATCTGGTCTACAGCGTCGCGCGGCGCGACGAGGTCCTGTTCCCCGAGGAGCTGGAGCGCCTCGCTTCAGCGTCGAATATCGACGTGACCCTGACCGTAACGCGTGAAGCCGAGGACTGGCTGGGGCATACCGGGCGCATCTCGCACCCGTTGCTGGAGTCGCTGGAGCTGCCGCGCGACGCGCTGTTCTATTTCTGCGGCTCGCGCGAGTTCATCGAGGACATGGCGACCCTGCTGGGCGACTGGGGTATCCCCGAGACGCAGCTCAAATACGAGAAGTGGTGGTAGGCACTGCGCGGGCGGCGGTTCAGCGGTCGTCGTCCAGCCGCAGCGACAGGTCCACCGCCCGCAGGTGCTTGGTCAGCGCCCCCACCGAGATGTAGTCCACGCCGGACGCGGCGACCTTTAGCAGGGTATCGGCCGAGACTCCGCCGGAGGCCTCGGAGATGGCGCGCCCGCGGATGCGCCGCACCGCCTCCGCGCGATCGCCGGTCTTCAGCTCGTCCAGCATGATCACGTCGGCCCCGGCCTCCAGTGCCTGGTCGACCTCGTCCAGGTTCTCGGTCTCCACCTCCACCCAGCGACCCGCGCCCAGTGTCCGGGCCTGCTGCACCGCGGCGGCGATGGAGCCGCAGGCGGCGATGTGGTTTTCCTTGATCAGCACCGCGTCCCACAGGCCCAGGCGGTGGTTGTGGCCGCCGCCGATGCGCACCGCGTACTTCTGCGCGTGGCGCAGGCCGGGAAGGGTCTTGCGGGTGTCGAGGATGCGCGCGTGGTGGTCCTGCAGGCGCGCTACCCAGCGAGCGGTTTCGGTGGCGGTGCCGGACAGGGTCTGCAGCAGGTTGAGGGCGGCGCGCTCGCCCGCCAGCAGGGGGCGGGCCGGGCCCTCGATGCGGGCGATCCGGGTGTTCGCGGTGCAGGCCTCCCCCTCGGCCACCGTCCATTCGATGCGCAGGGAAGGGTCCAGCCGCGCGAGCACGTGCTCCGCCCAGGGCTGGCCACAGATCACCGCGTCCTCGCGCAGCCACAGCGAGGCCCGAGCCCGGCGCCCGGCCGGGACCAGCGCCGCGGTCACGTCGGCGGCCATGCCTCCGGGGCCGAGATCCTCCTCCAGTGCCGCGGCCACCTCGCGTTCCAGTGCGGCGGGGTCGGGTGCGGCAGGGCCGCGGACGAACGGGTCGCGGGGGGCGGTGTCGGTCATGACGGGTCTCCGTCGGAGCGGGATGCCGGGCGGTTGCTGGCGGTCCCGGGGGCTGCCTTGCGGTCTGACTCGGCGCCGGCATCCGTTCCCTGCGGATGTGTACCCGTTACGGCCAGCTCCAGCGAGCCGCGGGCCAGGCGGGCATGGACCGCGCTGCCGGTGGAGACCGCCGCGGCATCGCGCAGGAGTTCGCCGGCCTCGGTGGCGAGGATGGCGTAGCCGCGTTGCAGCACCGCGGTCGGGTCCAGGGAGCGCAGCTGGCGCCGGCTGGCCTCGAACTGGCGTCGTTGCGCGTCCAGTTGCCGGCGGGTCGTCCCCTCGAGACGTGCCTGCAGGCGTCGCAGGTGTTCGCGCCGCGCGGCCAGATCCCGATCGGGCCGCTGGTGCTGCAGGCGGTTGTGCAGGTGCTCCAGGCGCAGCCGGGCCTGCTGCAGGCGCGCCCCGGGGGAGGCGCCGGCCAGCCGCAGCCGAGCCCGATGCACCCGTTGCTCGGCCCGTTCATGGTTCAGGCGCCAGGCTCTTTGCAGGCGTTCGCGCTGTTCATCCAGGCGCTGGTCGTGGCGCTCGAGGAGCTGGCGCGGATGGCGGCGCTGCAGCCGTTTGGCCAGGGCCTCCAGGCGCGCGCGGTCGGTGGTGATGCGGCGCTCCAGGCGTTGTTCCAGGCGGGCGCGGATCTCGCCGAGCTGCTGGCGCAGGGCCGGGCCGTCGGGGCTGACCGCCTCGGCCGCGGCAGTGGGGGTGGAGGCGCGCAGGTCGGCGACGAAATCGGCGATGGTGACGTCGCTCTCGTGCCCCACGCCGGTAACCACCGGGATCGGACAGGCGGCGATCGCGCGCGCCACGTTCTCCTCGTTGAATGCCTGCAGGTCCTCCAGCGAGCCGCCGCCGCGGGCCAGCAGTAGTACGTCCACTGCCTGCTCCGCGCCGGCGCGTTCCAGCGCGGCGACGATCTGGTCGGCGGCGGCCGCGCCCTGCACCGCGGTGGGGTAGAGGGTGACCGGCAGCAGCAGCGGGAAGCGCCGCGCCAGGGTGCGTTCGATGTCGTGGCGCACGTCGCCCTGGGCGGAGGTGATGACCCCCAGGCGGTGGGTCCAGGCGGGCAGCGGGCGCTTGCGCGCCGGGTCGAACAGGCCCTCGGCCTCCAGTTGTTTCTTCAGGCGCTGGAAGGCGGCCAGCAGGCGTCCCTCGCCGGCTGGCTCCAGGCGTTCGACCACGATCTGGAACTGCCCGCGGGCCGGGTAGATGCCGGCGCGCCCGCCGATCTGCACCGCATCTCCGTCGGCGAAGGCCGCGGCGCGCCGCGCGTTGCCGCGGAACAGCACGCAGTTGACGCTGGCGTTCTCGTCCTTCAGCGAGAAGTACTGGTGGCCCGACGGGTAGCGGCGCAGGTTGGAGACCTCGCCCTCGACCCGCACCGATCCCAGCCCGTCGCGCAGCAGTCCGTCCGCGCACTGGTTCAGCTGGGCCACGGTCAGGACCGCGGCGGAATCATTCATTCGCCGCCTCCGAACACGCGTTCCAGAAGTTCGGTGCCGCGCCCGACCGGGTCGGCCCGCAGCGCCGCCTCTTCCTTCGCCAGGGTGTCGAACAGACCGGACATCGCGTAGCCCAGTACGTGGTCCACCGGATCGAAGGCGATGTCGGCGACGAACGGGATGTCCTCGACCTCGGCCAGCAGGTCGTTGTAGGCGCTGATGGCACCGGATTCGCGCAGGGCTTCGTCGATGACCGGTTCCATGCGCGCGGCCAGCGGGTCGCTCATGCGGGTCTCGAAGTGGCGGGTGGCGGCATCGTCGGGGCCCCGGATGATCTCGCGGGCCTCGTCCAGGGTCAGGTCCTCGATGGCGTCCAGGAACAGCTCGCGGGCCTGCGGGGCGGCGTCCTCGGCGGCCCGGTTCATGCGTTCGTGCAGGTCGTCGACCGGGCCCGCCGCACCGAAGCGGTCGAGGGTGTCGCGCGTGGACTGCACCAGCCCGGGCAGCGGGATGCGCACCTCCGGATTCCCCCAGAAGCCGTCGTGGCGCGCCAGTTCGCCGGTGGCGTTGCGGGTGGCGATGGACAGCGCCTCGCGCAGGGCGTCGATGCGCTCGTCCTGGCTTAGAGCGCTGCCATTGTCGCCCCCGGTCAGGCTTCCCAGGGCCTCGCGGCCGCGTTCCCACCAGTCGGCGCCGGCGGGTGCGGCGGCCAGCAGCGCGGTTGCCGGCAGGAGGCGGAACAGGAACCGGCGGCGGCCGGCAAGACGGGATGTCGATGACATGTCTGGACCCTTCGGAATGCGGAGATACAAGGGTAACTTCGCAGCGCTGCGGATGCGACGCACCTGCCCGATCCGCCTTTACCCGTCAAGCCCCGGATTCTATACTGTTCGGCTCTTTCCTCCCGGTCCCCGGGCCCTGTCTGGAGTGGTGCATGCGGATACTCGGTGAAGCCCTGACCTTCGATGACGTTCTGCTGATTCCCGGGCACTCGAACGTCATCCCGCGCGACGTCGATATCTCCACCCGGATCAGTCGCGGCATCACCCTCAGCGCGCCGCTGGTCTCCGCGGCCATGGATACGGTGACCGAGGCCAGCCTGGCGATCGCCATGGCGCAGGAGGGTGGCATCGGCATCGTGCACAAGAACATGCCGGCCGAGGTCCAGGCCCGCGAGGTCTGGCAGGTGAAGAAGTACGAGAGCGGGGTGATCAGCGAGCCGATCACCGTGGGGCCGAACGCCTCCATTGGCGACGTGGTGCGGCTCACACGGGACAGCCACATCTCCGGGGTGCCGGTGGTGGACGGCACCGATCTGCACGGGATCGTCACCTCGCGCGACCTGCGCTTCGAGACCCGTATGGAGGCCCCCGTCTCCGAGATCATGACCCCGCGCGAGCGGCTGGTGACGGTGCGCGAGGGAGCCGGGCGCGAGGAGATCCTCGGGCTGCTGCACAAGCACCGCATCGAGAAGGTGCTGGTGGTCAACGACGCCTTCGAGCTGCGCGGCATGATCACCGTGAAGGATATCCAGAAGTCCACCGAACACCCGTATGCCAGCAAGGACGAGCGCGGCCGCCTGCGCGTGGGTGCCGCGGTGGGCGTGGGCGAGGGAACCGACGAGCGCGTGGCCGCGCTGGTCGAGGCCGGTGTGGACCTGGTCGTGGTGGATACCGCGCATGGCCACTCGCAGGGCGTGCTCGACCGCGTGGCCTGGGTGAAGAAGCACTACCCGGACGTGCAGGTGGTGGGCGGCAACATCGCCACCGCCGATGCGGCGAAGGACCTGGTGGCCGCCGGCGCCGACGGAGTCAAGGTCGGCATCGGCCCGGGCTCGATCTGCACCACCCGCGTGGTGGCCGGGGTCGGCGTGCCGCAGATCACCGCGATCTCCGAGGTGGCCGGGGCCCTGGAAGGGACCGACGTGCCGCTGATCGCCGATGGTGGCGTGCGCTTCTCCGGCGATCTCGCCAAGGCGGTGGCCGCCGGCGCCCATTGCGTGATGCTGGGCTCGATGTTCGCCGGCACCGAGGAGGCGCCGGGCGAGGTCGAGCTCTACCAGGGGCGCTCGTACAAGATCTACCGCGGCATGGGGTCGCTGGGCGCGATGCAGCAGGGTTCCTCCGACCGCTACTTCCAGGATCCGAACGCCCCGGCCGACAAGTTCGTCCCCGAAGGCATCGAGGGCCGGGTGCCGTACAAGGGCTCGATCGTCGCCATCATCTATCAGTTGATGGGCGGCCTGCGCTCCTCGATGGGCTACGTGGGCGCGCAGAACATCGCCGAAATGCGCAGCAAGCCACAGTTCGTGCGCGTGACGGCCGCCGGCATGCGCGAGAGCCACGTGCACGACGTGGCGATCACCAAGGAAGCCCCGAACTATCGCATGGACTGATTCGGCCCGCCGGCCGGATCCCCGACACACCCCCCCGGCCGCCCGGCCGGGGCAGTGGATGACCTCATGACCCAGGATCTGCACGCCCATCGCATTCTGGTACTGGACTTCGGTTCCCAGTACACCCAGCTGATCGCCCGCCGCGTCCGCGAGGCCGGAGTCTATTCCGAGGTCCATGCCTGGGACATGCCGGCGGAGGAAATCCGTGCGTTCGCGCCCACCGGCATCATCCTTTCGGGCGGACCGGAGTCGGTGAACGTCGAGGCACCACCGCGTGCCGAGGACGTGGTGTTCGAGCTGGGCGCGCCGGTGCTGGGCATCTGCTACGGCATGCAGACCATGGCCGCACAGCTGGGCGGGCGCGTCGAACCCTCCGAACGCCGCGAGTTCGGCTATGCCCAGGTGCGCGCCCGCGGCCATACCCCGCTGCTCCGCAATATCGAGGACCACACCACGCCCGAGGGCTACGGGATGCTGGACGTGTGGATGTCGCACGGCGACCACGTGACCGAGCTGCCGCAGGGCTTTCGTCTGATGGCCTCCACCGACTCCGCGCCGATCGCCGGCATGGCCGATCCGGACCGCGGCTTCTACGGCGTGCAGTTCCACCCCGAGGTCACGCATACCACCCAGGGGCAGCGGATCCTCGAACGCTTCATCTACGAGATCTGCGGCTGCGAGGCGCTGTGGACCGCCGACAACATCATCGAGGACATGGCCGCGCGGGTGCGCGAGCAGGTCGGCGACCAGCGCGTGGTGCTGGGCCTGTCCGGCGGGGTGGATTCCTCGGTGGTCGGCGCGTTGCTGCACAAGGCGATCGGTGATCAGCTCACGTGCGTGTTCGTGGACACCGGCCTGCTGCGCGAGGGCGAGGGCGACCAGGTGATGGCGACCTTTGCCCGTCATCTGGGCGTGAACGTGATCCGCGTGGATGCCGAGGACCGCTTCATGAGCGCCCTGGCCGGTATCGAGGACCCGGAGGCCAAGCGCAAGATCATCGGCGGGCTGTTCATCGACGTCTTCGACGAAGAGGCGGGCAAGCTCGAGAACGTGAAGTGGCTGGCCCAGGGCACGATCTACCCGGACGTGATCGAGTCGGCCGACTCCAAGACCGGCAAGGCCCACGTGATCAAGTCGCATCACAATGTGGGCGGCCTGCCGGAGAACATGAAGCTGGGGCTGGTCGAGCCGCTGCGCGAGCTGTTCAAGGACGAGGTGCGCAAGATCGGCGTCGAGCTGGGCCTGCCCACCGAGATGGTCTATCGCCATCCGTTCCCCGGGCCGGGCCTGGGCGTGCGCATTCTCGGCGAGGTGAAGAAGGAATACGCCGACCTGCTGCGGCGGGCGGATGCGATATTCATCGAGGAACTGCGCAAGGCCGATCTGTACGACAAGACCTCGCAGGCGTTTGCGGTCTTCCTGCCGGTGAAGTCGGTGGGGGTCATGGGCGACGGCCGGCGCTACGACTACGTGGTCGCGCTGCGCGCGGTGGAGACCATCGACTTCATGACCGCCCGCTGGGCTCATCTGCCGTACGAATTCCTCGACCACGTCTCGCGGCGCATCATCAACGAGATCCCCGGGATCTCGCGCGTCACCTACGACATCTCCGGCAAGCCCCCCGCTACCATCGAGTGGGAGTGACCGGAACGGGCGGGCATCGCAGCCGGGGCTTCATGATCCGGCAGTCGAGCGATGCCCATGCCGCAGGTGACGGCCAGGACAGCCATTACCGGCTCGTCCCGTCTTGCTCTCCCTCCTCCTTCTCGGGCTCTGGTTCGCCTGGCTGCGGGTCGGGCCAGGGCGGGGCAACCGGGACGGCGACCTCGACGTCCTCGGCCATGCCCTTGCCGGTCGCCGATTCCATCGCGATGTAGTAGTACAGGTCGTCGAATTCGTCGCCCTGTATGTCCCGCCGGCCCTGCGTATCCAGCCACTTGCGGAACGCCTGCTCGTCCATGGCCCCCAGGTCGTCGATGGTCTCCCGGCCGAAATGCCCGTTGCCGCGCGGCCCGTGGACCAGCTCCAGCGCCGGGCGGTATGGGGACGGCGCACGCCGGAAGGCACGGCGACCGCGCTTGTACCTGGCGTTGTTGATCTTTGGGTCGCTCTCGCGTTTGCGAGTGACACGCATGAGGCCGGTATTGCCCCCGTACCACATGGCGCCGCGCCCGACGATGCACAGGTTGTTGTATTTCATCCGGCTGGCGCGGTTCCAGTCGCGGTCATAGCCCCCGCCGTCCGGAAAGAAGCTGGGGATGCCGAGGTTCTCCCCGTCTACGCTGAACAGCACGTCGGAACGGTCGTCGCCGGCGGTGACGATGAAGTCGTCCACCGCGTACAGCGAACCCTCCCGGTCCACCGAGACGGTCATGTACTCCTTCCGGTAGTACTGGACGTCGCCCAGGTGCTCGATCGTCACGGGATCGCCCAGGCGGATCCTGGAGACCGAGAATTGCAGGTCGTGCGTGCAGATCAGGTCGCCGGCGGAGGTGAAGTCGATCTGCGTCGGGTACAGGAACGCGGCCTTGCCGGCTTCGCCCCACACCGCCCGCTCGCGCATCACTTCGACGTCCTGGTCGAAATGTACGTCGATCTCCTGGGTGCCGTCCCAAAAGGGGAAGTCCTGTCTCCGCGACAGGCCGCTCGGACGCATGCTGGCAATGACTTCCTCGAGACCCCCGCCACCGTCCAGTGGGGTCCGGACGATACGCAGGTTGCGGTAGTCGCTGATGTAGAGCCAGCCGTCGCGGGCGGCGACGCCGCGAGGCTCGGACAGGCCGCGCTGGTAGCCCTTTTCGTGCTCGGTCCCGGCGAACACCTCGATCTCGCCCGTGCGCCGGTCGCCCCGATAGATGCAGTGATGGTGGGACGCCGCGATGAACACGATCCCCTCGTCGTCCGGGTGCGGGCAGATCTGCCAGCAGTGCCCGATGTCCTTGCGAACCGTCTCGAAATGGTCGGGGTGGTGCACCGTCCAGACATGCGGGTTGCCCGGCGCCGGAGTGATCAGGTCCTTCTTGTTCCGGACCCCCCACAGGGTTTTCATCGTGCCGTGGACGTCCACCTCCACCACACGCCCCGGGGCGCTCAGGATCACGGCGGTCTGGTCCTCGTCGATGAATCCGGAGCAGGTGGACTGGATCGTGCTTTGATTCCGGTGGCCGTCGCGGAACAGGCCTACTTGCAGGTGCAGGGGTTTGAAGTAGTCGTGCCGGCGGTACTCGTGCTTGAAGTGACTCGCGACGTGGCCCTTGTCGGTATACTGGAATTCCGAGCGCTGATAGACGGTGCAGAACGTCATGCGCTGCGCCCACAGGTCGTGCTCGCCCGGCCGGCCCCGGACAATCAGGGGGTCACGGCGCTTGTGGTAGCTGGGGGTGATGTCGGGGAACCGCCCCGGATACCAGACGTAGCCGACACCCCGCCAGATGTCTCCGTCGCCCGGATTCCGGGTAAAGCGCACGGCTACCCAGCGCGGGGTTTCCAGCGACGCAGGCGCCCCGATGTAGACCGGCTCGCAGCGCGGCCAGACGGCAAAGTCGCCGTTGTCGCGGATCTCGGTCGTCAGGATGAGGGCATCGGTCGGCTCGAACTCCAGGTCGGCAGGGAGCGTCCCGGTAAAGGTCGTCCCGGTCTGCCACTCGCCCGCCCAGATGCGCTCCTGTTCGGGGCCCTTGTAGAGGACGACACGCCCCGTGCGGGCTTCGTCGACATTCTGTCCGCGCTCCCGCGTGATGCGGGCCTCGATGTCGTAGGGAAGGTCGATCTCGGTGGCGCGCCCGCGACGCTGCGTTTGTCGATAGGACCTGGTCCCGGTTTCGGGGCTGTAGAACTGAACAAGATGGCGTTCACTCATGGGGATCTCCGGACGGCGCTGGCAAACCGGATCCGCTTACCCGCGCGTTACCTCCGAACAGAGAGCTGGCCGGAGCGATTCGGGCGTCGATCTCCCTTATGTAGCCCGGGCTCGCGCGCGAGCGTGCGCATTCATCCGTGTTTCCTTAGACCAATTCGGGGCGATTTTCCGCTGTCGGCGGATTTGACGTTGTGGGTGGCCTGCCGGAGAACCTGTAGCCAGGGCGGGACGAGCGCGCTGCGCTACTCGAAGATCTGGTTGATGTGCTTGAGCCCGGCCTCGTCGGTGTCCCAGTCCAGGGTCAGACGGTCGGGATCGCCGGTCAGCCGGCGGAAGGCCGGGATTTCGTGGCGGTCCACCGCCGCCAGGCGGTGCCCGGTAGCGCCGTAGGATTCGACGTTGGCGGCCTGCAGGATGTCGGTGTAGGAGACGGGTTCGCTGTCTCCGGGATCCTGGCGGATCTTTTCGTGGTCCCCGACCGCGCGCACGATCTCCGGGTCGAAGTTCCAGCTCTTGAGCATGGCACGGCCCATCGCGACGTGGGCCGCGTCGATGGCCGCCTGCACCGCGCGCGGGTCCTCGTAGATGACTTCCACCTTCTCCGCGCGCCGCAGGATCGGAACCGCGCCGATGTCGTGGACCAGTCCCGCGAGCAGCGCGATGTCCGGGTCGAGGTGCCGCTGCTTGCGCGCCAGCAGGTAGCTGAGTATGGCGACCTCCAGGCTGTGTTCCCACAGCTGCTCCATGCGCTCGCGGATCGCCTCGTTGCCGGTCTGGAAGACCTCCTTCATGGAATGGGTCAGCACGACCTGCCGCACCCGCTCCATGCCCAGGCGGGTGACCGCCGAGTGGATGGTGGAGCAGCGATGGAGTCCGCGGTAGGCGGGGCTGTTGGCCTGACGTACCAGGCGGGAGGCGAGCGCGGTGTCGCGCGAGATCAGGTTGACCAGATCGGCGATCGTGCTGTTGTCGTCCTGCACGATGAACAACGCCTGGACCGAGATGTCCGGCAGGGTGGGGATATCCACCAGCTGCCGGTCCAGGTCCCCGCGCAGTTTTTCAAGGAAGTTTTCGACGTCCGTGCGGGTAGCCAAAAGATGCACTCCGGGCGGCTTTTTCCGTAGCGCGGAGTATGCCACAGGCGTGCGCGTTCGGGGGGTCCCGGGCCTGCCGGACGTCTGTCCGGGCGCGACCCGCGACCCTGTGGCGCGGGGGAGCTCAGGCGGCTTCGGCCAGGCCTTCGGCGCGACCGGGACGGCCCTGCTTGAGGGTCACCAGTTCCTCGGCGCTGGTCGGGTGCAGCGGGATGGTCAGGTCGAGGTCGCGCTTGGTGGCGCCCATGCGCACCGCGACCGCGAAGCCCTGCAGCATCTCGTCCACGTGGGGGCCGATCATGTGGATGCCGACGACCTTTTCGTCATTCCCGGCGCACACCAGCTTCATCACCACCGGCGGGACCTCGCCCTCGGCAAACGCCCGGTCCAGCCCCCCGAAGCTCGTCTCGTAGACCCGCACCGAGTCGCCGTGACGCTCCACGGCCTCGGGCTCGGTCAGTCCGACCATGCCGGCGGTGGGATGGGTGAAGGTCACCGTGGGGATCTGTTCGTAGTCCACCGGCACCGGGTTGTTTTCGGGGGCATACCAGTGCTCGGCCAGACGCCGGCCGGCGGCGATTGCCACCGGGGTCAGCGGGGCCTTGCCGATGATGTCCCCCAGGGCGTAGACCCCCTCGACATTGGTCGCCTGCCATTCGTCCACCGGGATGGTGCCGCCGGGACCGATTTCCACCCCGGCCTCTTCCAGCCCCATGTCCGCGGTCGCCGGCTTGCGGCCGACGGCCCACAGCACCTGCTGGTAGGGGCCGAGTTCTTCGCCGCCTTCCAGCTGCACAGTGACCGCGCCGGGCTCGCCGCCCAGCCCGGCCACCTTCACCCCGAGGTGGCGGCCGATGCCCTGATGCTCCATGTGCTGGTCCAGCGCCCGGCTGATTGCAGGGTCGAACATCTCGAGCACGCGATCCTCCATCGCGACCACGTCGGTCCTGACGCCCATGGAGCACAGCATCCCGGCCATCTCCAGGCCGATGTAGCCGGCCCCGATGACCGCGATGGATTCGGGCAGCTCGCGCCACTGGAAGAAGTCGTCCGAGGTTGCGCCCAGTTCGGCGCCCTCCAGCGGCGGCACCACCGGCGCGCCGCCCATGGCCAGTACGATGCGGTCGGCTCGGTATTCGGTGCCGCTTTCACTGATCACGCGGTCGCTTCCGCTCAGCCGGGCGCGCTCGGCGATGTGGGTCACGCCCAGCTTTTCCAGGTGCCCGGACCAGAAGTCGTTCAGGTTGCCGAGCAGCTTTTGCCGTTGCTCGGCCAGCTCGCCGTAGCGAATGCCCCGGATGTCCACGTCCACGGCAAATTCGCCGGCCTGGCGGGCCTGGCTCATGTGTTCCGCGGCGTACCAGGTGAGCTTTTTGGGCACGCAGCCCTCGTTCACGCAGGTCCCGCCCAGCGGCTTCGGGTCGAACACGGCGACGCGGGCGCCATGGGGCGCGGCGCGCTCGGCCACCGCCAGGCCGCCGCTGCCGCCGCCGATCACGATGATGTCGTAGTGTTCCATGCTCTGTTCCCTGTTCGTTGTCAGTCTGATTCGAAGTCTGCCACGGCGAGCGCTCAAGGAGCGGTCGCCGGGGTCCGCCATCCGTGTCCGCACGTCCGGCGAACCGTCGTGAGACCTGCGGACACGGATGGCCACCCCGGGGTGGCCAGGGCCGGGGGGCGCAGGCCCGTCCCGGCCGGGGGCTTACGCTGCCCGGCGCTCGCGGTGGATCCACTGCTCCAGATCTTCGGAGCCGCCGATGCGGTGGCCGCCGACGAACACCTGGGGCACGGTCATCGCGCCGGTGGCGGCGCGCAGGCTGCGCAGGCTGGCGTCACGGCCGAGGACGATCTCCTCATAGTCCAGGTCCGCGTCCTCCAGCATCTGCTTCGCGCTGGCGCAGTAGGGGCAGCCCGGCTTGGTGAATACCACCACGTCCTCGGGGCAGGCCGCATCCGGCGCCACGTACGACAGCATGGTGTCGGCATCGGAGACCACGAAGGGGTCGCCCGGTTCATCCGGCTCGATGAACTGTTTCTCGATCACGCCGTCGCGCACCAGCATGGAATAGCGCCAGGAACGCTCGCCGAAGCCCAGGTCGCTCTTGTCCACCAGCATGCCCATCTTCTCGGTGAACTCGCCGTTGCCGTCCGCCAGGAAGGTGACGCGGTCGGCCTCCTGGTCGGCCTGCCAGGCTTCCATCACGAAGCCGTCGTTCACCGAGATGCAGACGATCTCGTCGATGCCGTGTTTCTTCAGCACCGGTGCCAGCTCGTTGTAGCGCGGCACGTGGGCCGAGGAGCAGGTCGGGGTGAATGCGCCCGGCAGGGCGAACACCACCACGTTGCGGCCGTTGAAGATGTCCGCGCTGCGGACGTCGTTCCAGTCGTTGTCCTTGCGGCAGCGGAAGGTGACTTCCGGGACGCGCTGACCTTCGCGATTTTCCAGTTCCATGTTCTCTCTCCTGTTGCAGATTGCGGTTACGGAAACGGGTGAAAAGTCATGTGCCGGCCTGTGGCCGACGACAGGTGCAAGATTAAGGGCACTCGATTGGTAAATCCAATCTTAATTGGTTAATTGATAGTTAGGCTCATCCTATTGTCGCGGCTCCGCCCGGCTTGTGCCCATGATGCCGGGGTCGGCGTTCGGGCGGAATCCTCTCCGGAGTGGCGGGCCGCGGAACTTGACGCAACGGCCCGAAACCCGGACCCTTGCGCATCTGGCCGGACTCGCGGCCAACAGCGTTATGGTGGTCCGTATCAGTCCCCTCGCGACGACAGGTTGTGAACCCCGCCAGGCCCGGAAGGGAGCAACGGTAGCAACTGCGTCGGGCGCCGGGGTGTGGCGGGTGCGGGCCACCTCCCTTCCAGTTTCGCTTTCCGGTGGGGCCGTGTGCCCGGAGGTCACGGTGACTGCTCCATTAATCAGCGTTTCCTTAATGGGGGAGGCATGAGTCACCAGGTTCTGGCCCGCAAGTGGCGGCCCGCGCGTTTCGGGGATCTCGTCGGTCAGCCGCATGTGGTGCGCGCACTCACTAACGCCCTGTCCGGGGAGCGGCTGCATCACGCCTATCTGTTTGCCGGCACCCGCGGGGTGGGGAAGACTACCGTCGCGCGGATTCTCGCGCGCTGTCTCAACTGCGAGACCGGGGTCACCGCCGAGCCCTGTGGTCAGTGCCGCTCCTGCGTGGAGATCGCCGAAGGCCGGCACCTCGATCTGATCGAGGTCGACGCCGCGTCGCGCACCCGGGTGGATGATACCCGTGAGCTGCTGGACAATGTCTCCTACGCCCCTGCCACCGGCCGCTTCAAGGTGTACCTCATCGACGAGGTGCACATGCTGTCGGAGAAGAGCTTCAACGCGCTGCTCAAGACCCTGGAGGAACCGCCGGAACACGTGAAGTTCCTGCTGGCGACCACGGATCCGCAGAAGCTGCCGGTGACGGTGCTGTCGCGCTGCCTTCAGTTCAATCTCAAGCCGATGCCGGCGCCCCTGATCGCCGAATACCTGACCGGGGTGCTGGAGACCGAGGGCGTGACCGCCGAATCCGGCGCCCTGCTGCGTCTGGCCGAGGCGGCCGAGGGCTCGATGCGCGACGCCCTCAGTCTTACCGATCAGGCGATTGCCTACGCGGGCGAGGAGCTGACCGAGGGCGCGACCTGCGACATGCTGGGGCTGCTGCCGCGCACCCGACTTACGGGGCTGCTGGATGCGGTGTTCGCCGGTGACGGCGCGGCCCTCGTCCACGGTCTGGCCGAGCTGGATACCCTGGGGCCGGACTGGTCTCGCCTGCTGGACGAACTGGCCGCGCTGCTGCACCGGGTGGCGGTGCTGCAGGTGGCGGGCGAGGTGGCCGACAGTGGCGAGGCGGGGCTGGATTGGGTCCGGGATGCCGCCGGCCGCGAGGATCCCGAGCTGATCCAGCTCGCCTATCAGATCCTGATCCACGGCGTCCGTGACCTGCCGTATGCCCCGGACCCGCGAATGGGGGTCGAGATGACCCTGCTGCGGCTGCTGGCCTTCCGCCCCGAGGGGGCGCCGGACACGGAGTCCGGGGGCGCCCCGTCGGGAGGTACGACCGCCGGCCGGAGCGCGGGCACGGGGAGCTCCCCGGCTGCAGCGTTGGTATCCCCCTCGGGATCGGGATCGGGGTCGGCGGTCGCATCGCGCCCGGTCCCGCCGGCGGAGGAAGAGGAAAAGGCCGGAGGTGCGGCCGTGGCTCCGGACCGGGATTCGGTGCCCGCGGCGTCGCGCGCCAGCCCCCGGTCGGAATCCGGGGGGCCGGCCGCGGTACGGGAACCGCGGGCCGAAGCGAAGCCGGAACCGGCCGCGGGCGCCGGTGCCGTGCCACCGTCGTCGGAGCCCGTCGGGGATCCCGACGGTCCGGCCGTGCCTGCCGGCGAGTTCGACTGGCATGCGTTCGCTGCACGTCTTCCCGCAGGCACCGCGCGCGAGCTCGCGCTGCAGGCCGAATTTCGTTCGCTGGACACGGAGCGGCTGACCCTCGCGCTGCCACCCGACTACCGCATGCTGTGTACGGAACGGGCCAGGGAACGCTTGTCCAGGTCCCTGGAGGCGCATCTCGGTCGCAGCGTGCGTCTGGAGATCGTGGACCAGGAAGAAGCCGGCGGCGACACGCCGGCTGCGCGTCTTGCGGCAAATGCCGAGGCGCGTCAGGCTGAGGCCGAGTTCGCCATGCGGCAGGATCCGGTGGTGCAGGCGCTGCATGAACGCTTCGGCGCCGAGCTTGGCCCGGTGCGCCTGCGCGATGACGACCCGACACTTAATCAGGACCCCGGAACAGCGGGACAGGAGAACCGAAAATGATGAAAGGCGGCATGGGCAACATGATGAAGCAGGCCCAGAAAATGCAGGAAGAAATGCAGCGTGTGCAGGCCGAGCTGGCCGAGATGGAGATCGAGGGTCAGGCTGGCGGCGGGCTGGTGAGCGTGACCCTGACCGGCAAGCACGAGGCGCGCAAGGTTCGGATTGATCCGAGCCTGTTTCAGGATGATCCGGACATGATCGAGGACCTGGTGGCCGCGGCGATCAACGATGCGGTGCACAAGGTGGACACCACCAGCCAGGAACGCATGAGTGAACTGACCAGCGGCATGGGCCTGCCGGCGGGCATGAAGCTGCCGTTCTGAGCCGGGTCGCGGTGGATACCGAACTCGACGATCTGGTGCAGGCGCTGCGCTGTCTGCCGGGCGTGGGCGGCAAGTCCGCCCGGCGCATGGCGCTGCACCTGCTGGAACGCGACCGCGAGGGCGCGCGGCGCCTGGCGCGGGCGGTGGACGCCGCGGTGGAGAACATCGGCCACTGCTCGGTGTGCCGGACGCTGACCTCGGGCGAGACCTGCGAACGCTGCCTCGATCCCGATCGCGACGACCAGGTCCTGTGCGTGGTCGAGAGCCCCGGCGACGTGATGGCGATCGAGGCGGCCACCGATTTCAACGGTCGCTTCCACGTGCTGCTCGGACGGCTCTCGCCGCTGGACGGGATCGGCCCGGAGGAGCTGGGGCTGGACCGGCTGGAGGAACGTCTGCGCCAGCAGGGCACCGAGGAGCTGATTCTCGCCACGAACACCTCGGTGGAGGGTGAGGTTACCGCTCACTATCTGGCCGAGATGGCCGGGCGCCTGGGAATCCGCGCCACGCGCATCGCGCAGGGGATCCCCAGCGGCGGGGAGCTGGAATACACGGATGCGGGGACCCTGGCGCACGCCTTGTCGGGGCGCCGCGATTACTGATATAAACCGCGCCGGCCGGGCGCGGTGGAGGCACCATGGAAGAATGTATCTTCTGCAAGATCGTCGCCGGGGAGATCCCCGCGACCATCGTCCGCGAGACCGATGACGTGATCGCCTTCGAGGATCTGCATCCCCAGGCGCCGCACCATGTGCTGGTGATTCCGCGGCGGCACATCGCCACCCTGAACGACCTTGCCGCCGAGGATGCCGTGACGGTGGGCAACATGGCCCGGGTTGCGGCGGAGGTCGCGGCCGAACGCGGCTTTGCGGAGGCCGGATACCGGACTGTGATGAATTGCAACCAGCAGGGCGGTCAGACGGTCTATCATATACATATGCACCTGCTCGGCGGTCGGCCCCTCGGCTGGCCCCCGGGCTAGCGAACGCGACGGTCCGGGGAGGCCGGCGCGGTGACAAACGGGGGAACGGGCGTGACGCAACGCGGATATCATGACGGCACAACGGCCATGGGCGGGGGGAAAAATGCCCCGGGCCGTGCGCGCGTCGTTGCCCGGCTGGCGGTGCCGCTGATGCTGGTCGTGGTTTTCGCGACGCCGATGGTTGCGGCGGCCGAAGACGACACCACCCGCTATTCTCTGACCCGCACCCTGAATCTCGACGGCGGCGATCAGGTTGCGGCCGTGGGCGACCTGTCCTCCTTTTCCGGCGCGGCGGGTGCGGGCGGGGAGGCCCGGCCCGACCCGCGTTACCGCCTGATGCTGGATGCCGACGCGGTGTCGCGTCCGGAGGACGACATCACCGGCCTGGGCGATCGTTTCGAGGCGACCGGCGCTTTCCGTCAGCGCCTGGGGGCCAGTGGCCTGGGGTACGGGATCGATCTGGGCTTCGGCATGGAGTCGCGCAGTGCGCCGGGGCAGCTGCGGGAGGATGCGGGTACCACTTCCTATTTCACCGACTTCAGCTTCGGACCCACCTTCGAGTCGGGCGGTTTTGACAGCCAGCTGCGGGTCGGCGTGCGTCAGCCGCTGGCGGGCGATTCGCGGGAAACGGTCGGTGCGGGGACTGGCCTGCAACCGCGCGACCACACGCGCGGCGCCAGCTATCTGAGCCTGGACGGCAGCCTCCGCCTGCGCAACGACAGCGAGCTGTCGATGAGCCTGTTCTACGATGACTATTCGCTGGAATCGTCCGAAGGCTGGATGGAGGAGCGGCTGGAATTCGACGGCATGCGTCCCGAATCCGGCGGTTCCTCGTCGGTGTTCGGCGTGGAGATGGGCCTGACCTTCTGATTCGTTCTGAATCGTGCCGCGGGGCCGCTGCCGGGCTCAGTCCCGGCGCCGGGTCTCCGCTCGCAGCTCCTGCCAGGCCTCCAGCCGTTCCCGCGGCAGCTCGCAGGCGGCGACCGCCGCTCCCACCGCACACCCCGGTTCGGCCGCGTGCCGGCAGTCGCGAAAGCGGCATTCCCGAGCCCGTTCGGCGATGTCCGGGAAGCCGCGCTCGAGCGCGTCAGCGTCGTCCAGCTCCGGTGTGAAGTCGCGCACCCCGGGGGAATCGATCCACGCGCCATTGCCCGCCAGCGGATACCAGCGCGCCGTGGTCGTGGTGTGGCGCCCTTCGCCGGTCTGCCCCAGGGTCGCGGTTTGCAGGGCCTGTTCCGGCGCGTTGCCGGCGCGGCGCAGCAGCGCATCGATTAGCGATGACTTGCCGGTTCCGGACTGGCCAACCAGGATGTTGCTGCCCCCCTCGGCGGCCGCCGCCAGGGCGTCCAGCCCGGTGCCTTCGTGCACGCTGACCGGCAGCGCGTGCAGGCCCAGATGGCCGTACTGCCGGTCCAGCCGCCGCGCGCCCCCGGGGTCCAGTTCGCATTTGTTGAACAGCAGTCGTGGCTCGGCTGGCAGGTTGTGGATTGCGACCAGGAAGCGGTCGATCAGGAAACGTGCCGGGGCCGGTTCCGGCGCCACCACGATCCAGACCCGGTCCACTCCGGCGGCGATGGTCTTGCGGCGGCCGTAGCCGTCGCGCCGCACCAGCGCATTGCGGCGCGGCTCGCGGCGCAGGATGCGGTGGCCGTCGGTTTCCACGCGGTCCCCGCAGACCAGATCCCCCGTGCGGCGCTGCAGCTGCACGCGATGCAGATGGCCGTCCTCGTCGAGGAGGTCGGCCCTCTGGTTGAGGCGGGCGGCGACACGCGCGCGGGCGGGCAGGGGATCCGCGGTCGTGCTGTCCGCGGATCCCGGGTTCCGGGCGGACCGGCTCATGCAGGCTGCATCGACGGGTCAGTCGAACAGCGCATCCACGCGCGCGGCGCAGATGAAATCGTTTTCGGTCAGTCCGCCCACCGCGTGGGTGGAGAACTGGACCCGGCAACGGTTGAAGCCGACTTCCATGTCGGGATGGTGATCCTCGACATGGGCGATCCAGGCCACCGCGTTCACGAAGGCCATGGTCTCGTGGAAGTTGCGAAAGCGGAACTCGCGCCGGATGTCCTTCGTGTCGCCGCCCAGTTCCCAGGATTCGTGCAGCTGGCCCAGGGCCCGGGTCGCCTCCTCGGCCGGCATCGGGTCGGTAAAGCCTTCGCAGGCCTGGCAGTGACGCGTCTTCAGGTCGCTCATGGGGGTTCAGTCGAATCCGTAGTATTCATCGTTGAGGTAGGCCACGATGGCTTCGATCTCGTCATCGAAGAAGGCGGTGCCGATGTTGGCATCGCATCGCCGGACCATCGCGACGAGTTCTTCGCGGTCACCGACCATGCGTCCGTCGCGGGTATAGATGTCGGAGCCGTCACCGCCGTGCATGTCGGCATGGCAGCTGACGCAGTTGTTGTCGTGCAGATCCTGGCCCATCCGGATGTCGTCGGCCTGCGCGGTGGCGGCCATGCCGCCGGCCAGCGTCAGGGCGGCCAGACTGGTGGTGAGGTGTCGCATGTGGCCCTCCTTCTTCGTCGGTGCCGGTCTTGTTCGTTGTTCGATGCGACGGGCCCCGGGGCCCGTCCCCATGATGATAGACTGCATCGCGCCATCATAGGGCACCACCGAGTGCCGCAGAGGAGAGACAATGACGGCGAGTGCGGAAAATCTGATCTGGATCGATCTGGAAATGACCGGCCTGGAGCCGCAAACGGACCGGATCATCGAAGTGGCGACCATCGTAACCGACAAGCACCTCGAGATCCTGGCCGAGGGCCCGGTGATCGCGGTGTTCCAGTCGCCGGAGGTCCTGGACGGGCTGGACGCCTGGAACCAGCGCACGCACGGCGAATCGGGCCTGCTGGATCGCGTCCGCCACAGCGACCACGACGAGGCCGCCGCGGAGCGCGAGACGCTGGCGTTTCTGGAAAAGTGGGTACCGAAGGGGCAGTCGCCGATGTGCGGCAATTCCATTTGTCAGGACCGGCGTTTCCTCGCCCGCTGCATGCCCGAGCTGGAGGCCTGGTTCCACTATCGCAACCTCGACGTATCCACGCTCAAGGAGCTGGCGCGGCGCTGGGCGCCGGACGTGCTCCAGGGGCTGTCGAAGAACGCTTCGCACCAGGCCCTGCAGGACATCCGTGACTCGATCGACGAGCTGCGCCACTACCGCGAAAAGTTCATTCAGCTCCCGCCGGCCGCGCGCCCGGCCAGCTGACCGGCGGGCGAGGGCGGCACCAGAACCGTGGGGATGCCGTCCAGTTCCGGGTCACGCTCGGGGTAGTCCAGCAGATAGTGCAGGCCGCGGCTCTCGCGTCGGGCCAGCGCGCTCTGCACGATGATCTCGGCCACCATGCCGAGGTTGCGCAGCTCGATCAGGTCGGGCGAGATCCGGTAGTGGCTGTAATATTCGTGGATCTCTTCCTGCAGGATGCGGATTCGGCGCTGCGCGCGCAGCAACCGGCTACGGGTGCGCACGATCCCGACATAGTCCCACATCAGCCGGCGCAGTTCGTCCCAGTCGTGCGCCACCACCACTTCTTCTTCCGATTCGGTTACCCGTGATTCGTCCCAGGCCGCCGGTACCGGCAGGGCCTCCGGAGCGGGCAGATCGGTCTGCGACAGGATGTGCTCGGCCGCGGCGCGGGCGTAGACCAGGCATTCCAGCAGCGAATTGCTGGCCATGCGGTTGGCGCCGTGCAGCCCGGTGCATGAGACCTCGCCGGCGGCATACAGGCCCGGAAGGTCGGTCTGGCCGAAATGATTCACCACAACCCCGCCGCAGGTGTAGTGCGCGGCGGGAACCACCGGCAACGGCTCGCGCGTCATGTCGAAGCCGTATTCGAGGCAGCGTTCGTGAATGGTGGGGAAGTGCTCGCGGATGAAATCCGCCGCCTTGTGGCTGATGTCGAGATAGACATGGTCGATCCCGAGGCGTTTCATCTCGTGGTCCACCGCGCGCGCCACGATGTCGCGCGGGGCCAGTTCGGCGCGCTCGTCGAAGCGCGGCATGAAGCGTTCCCCGTCCGGCAGCTTCAGTAGCCCGCCTTCGCCGCGTACTGCCTCCGAGATCAGGAACGACTTGGCCCGGGGGTGGTACAGGCAGGTCGGGTGGAACTGCATGAATTCCATGTTGGCGATGCGGCAGCCGGCGCGCCAGGCCATCGCAATCCCGTCGCCGGTGGCGCCGTCGGGATTGGAGCTGTAGAGATAGACCCGGCTGGCGCCCCCGGTAGCCATGATCACCGTGGGCGCCATGATCGTCTGTACCTCGCGGGTCGCGGTATCCTGGACATAGGCCCCGACCACACGGCGCACGCCGTCCACCCGCGAGGTGATCAGATCCACCGCCACATGGCGTTCGAGTACGTCGATGCTGGCGGTGTCGCCGGTGCTGCGCACCAGCGCGTCCTCGATCGCGCGGCCGGTGGCATCGGCGGCATGTGCCACGCGGCGGGCGCTGTGCCCGCCCTCGCGCGTCAGATGCAGCCGGCTGCGGCCCTCGAACGATTCGCGCGTGAACGGCACCCCGAGGTTGAGCAGCCACTGAATCGCCTCGGGCCCGGCCGCGACGGTGCGGCGCACCGCGTCCGCATCGCACAGCCCGGCACCGGCGTCGATGGTGTCGTCGATATGGGCGTCGAAGGAATCCTGGCGGTCGAGCACTGCCGAGATGCCGCCCTGGGCATAGCGGGTCGAGCCCTCGTCCACCGGGCCCTTGCTGAGGACCACGACCCGGCGATGCGGGGCGAGATGCAGGGCCGCGCTCAGTCCGGCCGCACCGCTGCCGATTACCAGCACGTCGGCTTTGCGGGCTTGTTGTGCTGTATCCATGCGTCAGGTAACGTTTTGCGCTTGTTGCGCAATGGCCGGGAAGCCGGGAGCAATCCCCGGCGAGCGGGTTTCGAACTTCATGCAGGTCAGGCGGTCCATGAACCCTAGAATACTGGAGACGAGTCGCCGAACGGGAGTCCCCGGATGAGCGAGAAGGCTTCCGACGAGGCCCTGGTTCGGCGTGTCCAGAATGGCGAGAAAGAGGCCTTCGATATCCTGGTCCTGAAGTATCAGCACAAGATCGTGAATCTTGTCGGCCGCTATGTGCACGACCACGCCACGGCCCTGGACATCGCCCAGGAAGCCTTTATCAAGGCCTATCGCGGTCTCGCGAACTTTCGCGGCGAAAGTGCGTTCTACACCTGGCTGTACCGGATCGCCATCAACACCGCGAAGAATCATCTCGTCTCCCAGGGGCGCCGCCGGCCCGAATCCGAAGTCGATGCGCAGGATGCCGAACAAATGGGGGGCGATTCCGCTCTCAAGGATAATGCAACCCCCGAGGGGGAAGCGCTGTCGCAGGAGATAGAGGCGGCCGTCCAGCGCACGATCGACGAGCTGCCGGACGATTTGCGGACCGCGATCACTCTGCGCGAGATCGAAGGTCTGAGCTACGAGGAAATCGCGCAGACCATGGGATGTCCGATCGGCACGGTCCGGTCGCGCATCTTCCGGGCGCGCGAGGCCATCGACGAGACCTTGCGACCATTGTTGAACGACTGAATGAGCATGATCGTATGAGTGAACAAGTCAGCAAGACGGAGCGTCTCTCGGCCCTGGTGGACGACGAGACCGAGGCGTTCGAGACGCGTCGCCTGGTGGACGAGCTGCTGCAGTCGGAGGAAGATCGCAAGCAATGGGAACGCTATCACCTGATCGGGGACTCGCTGCGCGGCGGGATGCGCATGACCGCGCCACCGGACCTGCTTGAGGGCGTGCGCGAACAGCTGGCCGAGGAAGAGCCGCTGCATGTCGCGCCGGCTCCCGCCGGCGTCGAGCAGGCAACCCGTTCGCGGTGGTTCCGGCCGGTGGTCGGTACCGGGGTCGCGGCCGCCGTGGCGGTGGTGACCCTGGTGGGCATGCAGATGATGGGTGCCGGCCAGCCCGGTGGTGACGCGACGCCCGGCATGGCCGAAGGCGGGGCGCCCCCGGCCGAGGTGCAGACGGCGCGCTCGGCCGAGGGCCCGGAGCAGGCGTCCGCCGGCGCCGGCATGCCCGAGGCCGACGGACCTGGCGAGGAGCTGGACCCGCGCTTCGTGCGCTACTTCGAGAACCACGCCGATCTGACCGGTCCGGGCTCCGCGGCCTTCGGGCGCGTACGTTATTCGGTTGGCGAAGAGTAAACCATGATGTACGGAGGTCTGCCCTGGGTGCTGGCGGCTTCCGTCGCCCTGCTCCCGCTGCCGGTGATCGCCAGTGATCCCGGCCCCGCCGAGTGGCTGGAACGCATGTCCGCGAGCGTCCACTCGGAAAGTTACCGGGGGACATTCGTCCTGCAGCGCAAGGATCGCCTCGATACGGTGCGCGTGATCCACGCCGTCGAGGACGGAGGCTATCGCGAGCGGCTGCATACCCTCAGTGGCCAGGAGCGCGAGGTCGTGCGCTCGGTGGACCGTCTCAGTGCCCAGTCCGGGACCGGGGCCGCCTCCGGCGGGCAGGCTGCGGAGGCCGGCTCCACCCCGCGCTGGCCGGTAAGTTCCCCGGTTCACCTGCTCGCGGAACACGATGGCTATTCCCTCAAGGATCAGGGTCGCAGCCGCGTGGCCGGGCATGCCTGCCGCATGCTGCTGGCCCGCGCCGGTGACCTGCTGCGCTACAGCCACCGCTACTGCCTGCACGAAGACACCGGCCTGCCGCTGCTCAGCGAACTCTATTCCGGGAGCGGCCAGCTGCTCGAACGCCTGGCGTTTACCGATCTCGAACTGCTGGACCGCGTGCCGGACGCCGCCCTCGAGCCGGTCAGTGAAGGGGCCGACCGCATCGAGGTGCGCGCCGAGCGCGGACATCTGCGCCCCGACCCCGACGGCCGGGACTGGGGCTTCAGTGAACTGCCGTCGGGCTTCCGCCTGGTGGTGGCGCGCGAACGCAGCAGCGATGATCCGGAACAGCCCGGCCGCTATTTCGTGGTCAGCGATGGCCTGGCCTCGGTCTCGGTGTACGTAGAGCCGGTGGAAGGTGAGCGCCGGTTCGAGGGCGCGACCCGCGCCGGTGCCACGCACGCGGTGGCCCGGATCGAAGGCGATTATCAGATCACGGCCGTCGGCGACGTGCCCCGCGAAACCGTGGAGCGCCTCGCTGCTGCCATGCATCCGCCGCAGCCCGTTGGGGGGCGGCATGAGTGACTGGATCGAGGAACAGGGTGAAGTCATCGAAGTGGACGGGCACACCGCCCGCGTGCGCATCCAGCGCCGTTCCACCTGTGGCAGCTGTTCCGCGCGCAGCGGTTGTGGCAGCGGGATTCTGTCGGACGTCCTCGGGCGCAAGCCCATCGAAGTTCGGGTCGGCCATTCCGGCGACCTGCAGGCCGGCGATACCGTCACTCTCGGCGTGCGCGATACCGCGCTGGTTGCGGGTGCGCTGATGATGTATCTGCTGCCGCTGGCCGGACTGATCGGCGTGCCCGCACTGGGCATGGCCCTGTTCCCCGGGGCCGGCGAGGGCATGCTGCTCCTGGCGGGCCTCGCGGGACTGGGGGCAGGCCTGCTCAGCGTGCGCCGCTGGATGAGCCAGCGCGATGCCGCGTTCCAGCCGGTGGTGCTCGCGCGCCAGCCGGGCAGCGGCGTAGTGCGGCCGGTTGCCACCCGCACCGGCTGATCCTGCCGCGGCCCGCGGGGAACTTGCGCGCTTTCGCGGCGTCCAGAGGCATGTCCTTTCAAGCTTCCCGGAGAGGGGTTCAATGATGCTGAAACCGATGCAATGGGCGCTGGTCGCCCTGGTCTTTCTGGCCCTGTCCCTGCCCGCTTCGGCGCGGCCTCTGCCTGATTTCGTGCCGCTGGCGGAAGAACACAGCCCGGCGGTGGTGAACATCTCGGCCACCCGCACCACCGAGGTGCCCGAGCACGGCGGCATGCGCCAGTTCGAAGGGACACCGTTCGAGGACCTGTTCGAGCGTTTCTTCGGCGAGCCCCCGGGTTCCGGTGGCGACCCGCGCCAGCGCGAGCGTGATTCGCTCGGCTCCGGCTTCATCTACAGCGAAGACGGCTACATCGTGACCGCCAACCACGTGGTCGAGGGTGCCTCGGAGATCGTGGTCCACCTGTCCGATCGCCGCGTGTTCAATGCCGAGGTCGTCGGTACCGACCCGCAGAGCGACGTGGCCCTGCTGAAGATCGACGCCGAGGACCTGCCCACGCTGGAGCTGGGTTCCTCCGAAGAGCTCCGGGTCGGGGAATGGGTCCTGGCGATCGGCTCGCCGTTCGGCTTTGATCATTCGGTCACCGCCGGGATCGTCAGCGCCAAGGGGCGCAGCCTGCCGAGCGAGAACTACGTGCCCTTCATCCAGACCGACGTGGCCATTAACCCGGGCAACTCCGGCGGCCCGCTGATGAACCTGGACGGCGAGGTGATCGGCATCAACGCCCAGATCTACAGCCGTACCGGCGGGTTCATGGGGCTGTCGTTCGCAGTGCCCATCGAAGTGGTGGGCGACGTGGTGACCCAGCTGCGCGACCATGGCGAAGTCACCCGCGGCTGGCTGGGCGTGCTGATCCAGGAGGTTACCCGGGATCTGGCCGAGTCGTTCGGCATGGACAAGCCCTCCGGTGCTCTGGTGGCCCGCGTGCAGGCGGACAGCCCCGCGGAGAAGGCGGGGTTCGAGGCCGGTGACGTGATCCTGCGCTTCAATGGCCTGGACGTGCCGAATTCCAGCGCGCTGCCGCCGATCGTCGGCCGCACGCCGGTGGGTGCCGAGGTCGAAGTGGACATTCGGCGCGGTTCCGAGGACAAGACCCTCGAGGTCACCATCGAGGCGCTGCCCGAAGACATTGCCGAACGCCGCGCGGCCCCCGAACAGCCGGGCGAGGCCCGGCCCGAGCCGCAGAGCCTTCTGGGCATGCGCCTCGAGCCGCTGGATGCCGAAACGCGCGAGGAGCTCGGCGTCGACAACGGCCTGGTGGTGCTGGAGGTCGAGGACAACCCCGCGCGCAGCGCCGGCGTGCGGCCGGGTGACGTGATCGTGCAGTTCGCGCGGCAGCCGGTGGATTCGCTGGAAGAGCTGGAAGAGCGCGTCGAGCAGGCCGGCCCCGGCACGACCGTCCCGGTGCTGATCCAGCGCGGTGGCAACCCCACCTTCATCGCCCTGCGCATTCCGCAGGACTGACGGGGCCGCCGGCCGGTCCCGGGTGTCGGGGCCGGGTTTCGGGGCCGGTGCATCGCACATGACGCAACTGACGGTGTACCATCGCGAAGGCTGCGGGCTCTGCGAGCACATGCTCGCAGAGCTTTTTGCTTTGCAAAGCCGTTATACTTTTACGCTCGACGTCGTCGACATCGACGAGGACCCGGACCTGCGGGAACGCTACAACACCAAGGTGCCGGTTCTTGCCGTCGACGGCGACATTCTCTGCTGCCACTTTCTTGATCGAGAGGCACTGCTGGACCTGCTGGGGCCCGCATGAGTGATACCCGTCTGACCCGCAATTTTTCCATCATCGCCCACATCGACCACGGCAAGTCGACCCTGGCGGACCGCCTGATCCAGGGCTGTCGCGGGCTGACCGAGCGCGAGATGTCGGAGCAGGTGCTGGACTCCATGGATCTCGAGCGCGAGCGCGGGATTACCATCAAGGCGCAGAGCGTGTCGCTGTACTACGACGCCAACGACGGCCGGCGCTACCAGCTGAACTTCATCGACACCCCGGGCCACGTGGATTTCTCCTACGAGGTCTCGCGCTCGCTGTACGCCTGCGAGGGCGCGCTGCTGGTGGTGGATGCCTCCCAGGGTGTCGAGGCTCAGAGTGTGGCCAACTGCTACACGGCCATCGACCAGGGGCTGGAGGTCGTGCCGGTCCTCAACAAGATCGACCTGCCCGCGGCCGAACCCGACCGCGTGGCCGACGAGATCGAGGACGTGATCGGGATCGAGGCCACCGACGCCCTGCGGGTGTCGGCCAAGACCGGCGAGGGCATCAGCGAGCTGCTGGAAGAGCTGGTGCGGCGCATCCCGCCGCCGCAGGGCGATTCGGAAGCCCCGCTGAAGGCGCTGATTATCGACTCGTGGTACGACAACTACCTGGGCGTGGTGGCCCTGGTGCGGGTCAAGGCCGGGCGCCTGCACGCCGGCCAGAAGATCAAGGCGATGGCGGTGGAGCGCCCGCACGAGGTCAATCGCGTGGGGGTGTTCACGCCCAAGCCGGTGGATCGCGAGTATCTGGACGTCGGCGAGGTGGGCTACATGATCGCCACCATCAAGGACATCTCCGGGGCCAAGGTCGGTGACACGATCACCGACTTCAACAACCCGGCGGACGAGCCGATCCCCGGGTTCCAGGAGATCCAGCCGCGGGTGTTCGCCGGCCTGTTCCCGGTCTCCGCGGACGACTTCAACGACCTGCGCGACGCGCTCGACAAGCTGCGCCTGAACGATGCCGCGCTGTCGTTCGAGCCGGAAACCTCGGCGGCCCTGGGCTTCGGCTTTCGCTGCGGCTTTCTCGGCATGCTGCACATGGAGATCGTGCAGGAACGCCTGGAGCGCGAATACGGCCTGGACCTGATCAATACCGCTCCCACCGTGGTCTACGAGGTGGAAAAGAACGACGGCAGCGTGGTGTCCGTGCACAATCCCTCGGAGCTGCCGCCGAACAACGAGGTCGCCGAGATCCGCGAGCCGGTCATCGAGGCGAATATCCTCGTGCCGCAGGAGTACGTCGGCGCGGTCATGACCCTGTGCGTGGAAAAGCGCGGGGTGCAGACCCGCATGGCCTATCACGGGCGTCAGGTGCAGCTGTCCTACGAACTGCCGATGGCCGAGGTCATGCTGGACTTCTTCGACCGGCTCAAGTCCGCAACCCGAGGCTATGCCTCGTTCGACTACCACCCGCTGCGTTTCCAGGCGGCCCCGCTGGTGCGGGTCGACATCCTGATCAACGGCGACCGGGTGGATGCGCTGTCGGCCATCGTGCACCGGGATCAATCCGAGTCGCGTGGACGCGAGATCACCGAGCGCATGGCGAAGATCATTCCGCGGCAGATGTACGAGGTGGCCATCCAGGCGGCGATCGGCTCCAAGATCATCGCGCGCTCGACGGTCAAGGCGATGCGCAAGAACGTGCTCGCCAAGTGCTACGGCGGGGACGTGAGCCGCAAACGCAAACTGCTGGAGAAGCAGAAGGAAGGCAAGAAACGGATGAAGTCCATCGGCAAGGTGGACGTTCCGCAGGAGGCCTTTCTCGCGGTACTCTCGGTGGACGAGAAATGACGGGAACCACCGGGCCGTCGGGCCGGTAGCGGGGGCGGGGAAACAACATGGCGAATCTGGAACTGATCCTGGTCGTGGCGACCGCGGTAACCGGCCTGATCTGGCTGGCATGGGCGGTGCTGCGCCGACGGCTGAGCCCCGAACGTCGGGCGAAGATGCCGTGGTACGTGGACTACTCGCGTTCGTTTTTCCCGATCCTGCTGATCGTGCTGGTCCTGCGCTCATTCGTTGCCGAACCGTTCCGCATCCCCTCGGGCTCCATGATGCCGACCCTGCTGGTGGGCGATTTCATCATGGTGAACAAGTTCTCCTATGCCGTACGCCTGCCGGTCACGCGCACGAAGATCCTCGACACCGGGGCCCCGGAACGCGGCGAGGTCGCGGTGTTCAAGTATCCGCGCAATCCGGCCGAGGACTACATCAAGCGCGTCGTGGGCCTGCCCGGCGACGAGATCGAGTTTCGCGACCGCGTGCTGTACGTCAACGGCGAGCCGCAGCCGGCCGAAGAGGTCGGCACCTTCGACGGCGAGGGCTCCGGTGCGGTGATGTCCGGTGCCACGCTGTTCGAAGAAAACATGGGCGACCGGACGTACAACACCCTGATGCGCGAGGATCGCCCGACCGCGGATGGCCGGGTGGTCGTGCCGGAGGGGCACTACTTCATGGTCGGGGACAACCGCGACAACTCCAACGACAGCCGGTCGTGGGGCTTCGTGTCCGAGGAGCTGCTGGTGGGGCGTGCGCTCTTCATCTGGCTGCACTGGGATTACAATGGTAGTCATATGGACTTTTCCCGGATCGGGCAGGCCATACGCTGATACATGACAGGGACGGGGGTAACCATGCAATCGAAGACCAGAATGAAGGGCGCCGGGGCAACCACCATCATGGCCATGATCTTCCTGGCCCTGATCGTGCTGACCTTCATCATCCAGATGGGCACGCAGTACACCCAGTACATGACGGTGCGCTCGATCATGCAGGACGTGGCGGAGCAGCCCGGGGCGGCCGACAAGAGCGAAGACGAGCTGTGGAGCGAGATGAACCGGCGCTTTCAGCTGAACACGGTGCCGGAGGAGATCGAGGAGGAGCACTTCTCGGTTGGCGAGGGCGACGAAGGCCCGGCGATGATGATCGACTACGAGATCCGGCGCGGCTTTCTGGGCAACATCGACATCGTCGCGCAGTTCTCCTATTCCGCGACCCTGGCGGACTGACGACATGCGACCGGGACGGGAACGGAAGGATCCAGACGTGCATGGCTGAACGGGATTTTCGAACCCTGCTGCCCGAGGCGGTGCGGGATGGCGAAGGCATGCGCCAGGCGCTGACCCATCGCAGTGCCGGCGGGCGCAATAACGAGCGCCTGGAATTCCTCGGTGACGCGGTGCTCGGCCTGGTGGTCGCCGATGCCCTGTACGAGCGCCTGCCGGACTCGCCCGAGGGGGATCTGACCCGGCTGCGGGCCGCGCTGGTGAATCGCGAATCGCTGGCGGCCCTGGCGCGCGAGACCGGCCTGGAAGGGACGCTCAATCTGGGCCAGGGCGAGCGCAAGAGCGGCGGCCAGCGGCGCGACTCCATCCTTGCCGATGCGGTCGAGGCCCTGATCGGGCTCACCTATCGCGAGGCGGGCTTCGACGCCGCGCGCGACTTCACGCTCGCGCTCTACGCCGAACGTCTGGAAAACCTCCCCGCCGCCGAGACCCTGAAGGACCCGAAGACCCGGCTGCAGGAGAAACTGCAGGGCCGCAACGCGGAACTCCCGGTCTACGAGGTGCTGGAGGTCTCCGGACCCGACCATCAGCGCCATTTCACCGTGGCCGTGCATCTGCCCACCCAGGGCTGGGGACAGCACGGACGCGGCTCCAGCCGTCGCCGGGCCGAACAGGCCGCGGCCGAAGCGGCCCTCCACCGGCTCCAGCAGACCCAGGAACAATGAATACACCCGAGAACGAGGCACGCGACGGCACGCGCTGCGGGCTGGTCGCGCTGATCGGCCGCCCCAACGTGGGCAAGACCACCCTGATGAACCGCCTGGTGGGCGAAAAGCTGGCGGCCACCACTCGCCGGCCGCACACCACGCGCAACCGCATCCTCGGTATCGTCACCGAGGGTGACGACCAGATCGTGCTGATGGACACCCCGGGGATCGACCAGGAACGGACCAAGCTGGTGAACCAGGTGCTCAACCGCACGGCCAGCCAGGCGCTGGCGGATGCCGACCTGATCTGTTTCCTGACCGAAGCGGGCCGCTTCGGCGAGGGCGACGAGCGCATCGAGGCGGCGATACGCAGCTCCGGGCGCCCGGCACTGCTGGTGATCAACAAGGTCGACCGGCAGAAGAACAAGGAAGAGCTGCTGCCGTTTATCGAACAGCGCATGGCCGCGTTTCCGTATGCCGGCGTGGTACCCATCGGCGCGCGCCGCGGAACCAACGTGCCGGGGCTGATCGAGGAGATCCGCAACCACCTGCCCGAGGGCCCGTTCCTGTACGACCCGGACCAGCTCTCCGACCGCCCGGAACGCTTCCGCGCCGAGGAGATGATCCGCGAGGCCATGCTGGAACAGCTGGGCGAGGAGGTGCCCTACTCGGTCGCCGTGCGCGTCGAGAACTGGGAAGACACGCCGCGCACCGCGCATATCGACGCGGTGATCCTGGTCGAGCGCGACAGCCAGAAGGGTATCGTCATCGGCAAGGGCGGGCGCCGGCTCAAGCAGATCGGCCAGGCCTCGCGCCACCAGCTCGAATCGCTGCTGGAGCGCAAGGTGATGCTCAACCTCACCGTGCGGGTCGAGGCGGACTGGTCGCGCAGCCCGCGGGCCCTGCGCGAACTCGGGATCGAGGAACCGCGGTAGCCACCGGAATCCGTACATGAGCAGCGCCGCCAGCGAGGTCACCCCGGGCGTGGTCCTGCATTCGCGTCCGCTGCGCGAGAACAGCCGCGTGGTGGAACTGGTCACCGAGCGGGCGGGGCGCGTCGCCGCGGTGGCGCGCGGGCGCGCCGGCAGCGTGCGCCCGTTCGTGCTGCTGGATCTCGCCTGGCGCGGGCGCGGCGAACTGCCCAGCCTGAATGTGGCCGAGGAACGCCGGGTGTACCCGCTGACCGGGCGCCGGCTGGTCTGCGGCCTGTATCTGAATGAACTGGTGCTGCGCCTGTTCCCGCGCGATGCCCCGCTGGAGGACACCCTGCAGACCCTGACCGGGGCCTACACCGATCTCGCGCTGGACCGTCCGGCGGATCGCATCCTGCGCCGGGCCGAGTGGCAGCTGCTGGGGGGGCTGGATTCCGGTCTCGCGTTCATCGACCCGGATGATCTCGAGCCGGAAGCCTGGTATCGCTACGAACCGGAACACGGCCTGCACGACGTGCCTGCCCGCACCGCCGGCGCCGTGCCCGGCGGTGCGCTGCAGGCACTGGCCAGCGGGCGGGACGTCCCGGATAATCTCGCCCGGGCCAGCCGCGACTTCATGCGCGCGCTGATCGACGCCCATCTCGACGGCCGGCCGCTGCAAACCCGCGGTCTGCTCTGAACAGGAAACCGATATCATGACCGACGCCGCATCCGTTCCCGCGCTCAAGCTGGGGGTCAACCTCGACCACATCGCGACCATCCGCCAGGCGCGGCACACGCCGTACCCGGACCTGATGCAGGCGGTGCGCCTGGCCGAGGCCAGCGGGGCCGACTCCATCACCCTGCACCTGCGCGAGGATCGCCGGCACATCCAGGACGACG
Organism: Thioalkalivibrio sp. ALR17-21; assembly: GCF_000420185.1. Lineage (NCBI taxonomy): Bacteria > Pseudomonadati > Pseudomonadota > Gammaproteobacteria > Chromatiales > Ectothiorhodospiraceae > Thioalkalivibrio > Thioalkalivibrio sp. ALR17-21. The sequence goes on from NZ_ATUL01000009.1 coordinate 95,425, forward strand.
ACGTGTTCGGTATCAAGCCGCGCCTGACCGTGCCCATGAACCTGGAGATGGCCGCCACCGACGGGATGCAGACGATCGCGCTGGACCTGCGGCCGGAATACTGCTGCATCGTCCCCGAGCGCCGCGAGGAACTGACCACCGAGGGCGGACTGGATGCCATCGGCCAGCGCGAGCGCCTGACCGCCTTCGTTGCTCCCCTGCGCGAGGCGGGCATCGCGGTGTCGCTGTTCGTCGAGCCCGACGTGCGGCAGCTGGAGGCCGCTGCGGCCATTGGCGCCCCGGTGGTGGAACTGCACACCGGGGCATATGCCAACGCCACCGATGCCGGCGAACGCGAGCGGCTGCTGACGCAGATCAACGAGGCGGCCGAGGCCGGGCGGCAGATGGGACTGGTGATCAACGCCGGCCACGGCCTGGACTACGACAACGTGCGCGCGATCGCCGCCAACCCGGTGTTCAACGAGCTCAACATCGGCCACTCGATCGTTGCCCGCGCGCTGTTCACCGGGCTGCCCGAGGCGGTCAGCCACATGCGCGGGCTGATGGACGCCGCGCGCGAGGGCGCGCCGGTCGGCCAGTACCCGGTGTGACCCGGGCGAGGTCCTCGGCGTGATCCTCGGGATCGGCACCGACCTGGTGCAGGTGGCGCGCATGCAGGCGCTGTGGACGCGCCACGGCGAACGTTTCGCCGAACGTATCCTGCATCCGGTGGAACGCGCCGATCTCCCCGCACAGGACCCGGCCGGCTTCCTCGCGCGGCGCTTCGCCGCCAAGGAGGCCCTGTCCAAGGCGCTGGGCTGCGGCGTCGGCGCCGGCATGGCCCTGGTCGACGCCGGCGTCACCCACGATGCCCGCGGCCGCCCGGAATTCGTGCTGGAAGGGCGCGCCCGCGCCACCGCCGAACGCCTCGGCGCCGGCCCCGTCCACCTCAGTATCTCCGACGAACGCGACTACGCCCAGGCCTTCGTGATCATCGAACGCGCCTGAGCCTGCGCTAGCCGAAGTCGCGGGAGCGGGTGACCAGCTCGCCGAGCCAGGTGCTGCGGTCGGTCAGGCGGCGGGCGACCAGGTGGCCGACGCCGTCGGCCCACTGCCATTCGCCGTCGATCTCCAGCAGCTGGCCGTGCAGGACCTCGGCGCGGAAGCGTTCCACGCGGTCGGGCCAGACGATCACGTTCAGCGTGCCGTGTTCGTCCTCCAGGGTCAGGAATACCGTGCCGTTGGCCGAGCCCGGGCGCTGGCGGGTGATCACCAGACCCGCGTAGCGCGCCGGGCCGGGGCGCCGCCGCGCGGAAAGCGTCGCGGAGTCCGGCAGGCGCCGGCGTTCGAGCTGCGGGCGCAGCAGGGCCAGCGGATGCGGCCCCAGCGTGAGCCCGGTGGTGGCGTAGTCCTGGACCAGGTCGTCCACCGCGTCGGGCACCGGCAGCAGGGGCGTGCGGGCGTTGTCCCCGGCCTGCCCCGGCTCGTGCGGGGCGTCGGCGGGCTCGGCGTGTTGTGGCAGGCCCTCGAACAGCGGCAGCGGGGCCTCCACCGCATCGGCGGCCCAGCGCGCCTGGTGGCGGTTGCCGGCCAGCCCGGCCAGGGCCCCGGCGCGCGCCAGCCGGCCGGCCTCGGCACGGCTCAGCCGGGCGCGTGCGACCAGCTCGGGCACGTCGGTGAACGGGCCCTCGGCGCGGGCCGTGTGGATGCGTTCGGCGACCTCCCGACGCAGGCCCTGAACGCGGTTGAAGCCCAGACGCAGGGCCAGCGGCGCATCCGGCGCGTCCGGTGCATCGCTGGCGGGCTCCAGGCTGCATTCGGGCAGGCTGTGGTTCACGTCCACCGGCCGTACCTCCACGCCGTGGCGGCGGGCATCGGCCACGATCTGCGCCGGGCCGTAGAAGCCCATCGGCTGGCTGTTGAGCAGTGCACAGGTGAAGATCGCCGGCTCGAAGCACTTGAGCCAGGCCGAGACCCAGGTGATCAGGGCGAAGCTGGCGGAATGTGACTCGGGGAAGCCGTATTCGCCGAAGCCGCAGATCTGGCGATACAGCCGCTCGGCGAACTCCGCCGAATAGCCGCGCTCGCGCATCCCCTCCAGCAGCCGCTCGCGCCAGCGGCCGAGATCCCCGCGGCGGCGCCAGGCGCCGATGGAGCGGCGCAGCCCGTCGGCCTCGCCGGCGGAGAACCCGGCCGCCACCATCGCCAGTTCGATCACCTGTTCCTGGAAGATGGGCACGCCCAGGGTGCGCCCCAGCACCCGCTCGATCTCCGCATTGGGGAAGCGCACCCGTTCGGGGCGCGCCCGGCGCTTGAGGTAGGGATGCACCATCTCGCCCTGGATGGGGCCGGGACGCACGATGGCGATCTCGATCACCAGGTCGTAGAAATTCTTCGGCTTCAGGCGCGGCAGCATGCTCATCTGCGCGCGCGACTCGATCTGGAACACCCCCAGGCTGTCGGCCTTCTGCAGCATCGCGTAGACCGCCGGGTCCTCGGCCGGGATGTCGGCCAGGCCCCAGTCGCGGCCGCGGTGCTGCCGCATCAGCGCCAGCGCGCGGCGCACGCAGGAGAGCATGCCCAGCGACAGCACGTCGATCTTCAGCAGGCCGGCGGCGTCGAGGTCGTCCTTGTCCCACTGGATCACGCTGCGTTCGGGCATCGCCGCGTTCTCGATCGGCACCAGTTCGTCGAGCCGCCCGGCGGCGATCACGAAGCCACCGGTGTGCTGCGACAGATGGCGCGGGAAGCCGACCAGCTCTGCGGTCAGCGTCTGCCACTGGCGGGCCAGGCCGCCGTCGGGTTCCAGGCCGACCTCGCGCAGGCGTTCGGGCGGGATGCCCTCGTCCCAGCCGGCGAGGTTGGCGGTCAGGGCATCCAGCCGCGCGCGCGAGATCCCCAGCGCCCGGCCCACGTCGCGCAGAGCGCTGCGGCGGCGATAGCGGATCACGGTACAGGCCAGTGCCGCGCGGTCGCGGCCGTAGCGCCGGTAGATGTACTGGATGACTTCCTCGCGGCGTTCGTGCTCGAAATCGACGTCGATATCCGGCGGCTCGCCGCGTTCGGCGGAGATGAAACGCTCGAACAGCATGTTCGAGCGCGACGGGTCCACTGCGGTGATGCCCAGCACGTAGCACACCGCCGAATTGGCCGCCGACCCGCGCCCCTGGCACAGGATGCCGCGGCTGCGCGCGAAGCGGACGATGTCATAGACCGTCAGGAAATACGGCTCGTAACCCAGCTCGGCGATGGTGCCCAGCTCGCGCTCGATCTGCGCCTGTACCGCCTCCGGGATGCCGTCGGGCCAGCGCTCGCGTGCCCCGCGCAGGCTCTCCTCGCGCAGGTACTCGGTGGCCGTGCGCCCGGGTGGCAGCGGGTCGGTGGGGTAGTGGTATTCGAGTTCGTCCAGGGAAAAGCGGCAGTCGTCGGCGATGGCGACCGCGTGGCACAGCCAGGCGGCGGGATACAGCGTGGCCAGATCGGCGCGCGGGCGCAGGCAGCGTTCGCCGTTGGGGAACAGCTCGCCGGCGGCCTGCGCGACCGTGCAGCGGTGATGCAGGGCGGTCAGGACATCCTGCAGTGCGCGGCGGCCGCGGGCATGCATGTGCACGTCGCCGCAGGCCGTCACCGGCAGGTCGTGTTCCTGCGCGAGCTGCCGTGCCCGGGCGATCTGCGCCGGATCCCCGGGCGTGCGCAGCAGCGCTACCGCCAGATGTCCCTGGCCCGGCGCGGCCCATGCCCGCAGCCAGGCCGCCGCGTCGGAGAGGCCGGGGGCGTCGGTTTCCGGCCACAGGTGCAGCAGCACATGCCAGCCGGCGCGGGCCTGCGGCGGGACCGCCTCCAGATCCGCCCGGGTCAGGTGGTGCTCGCCCTTGTCCGCGGCCCCGCGTGCGGTGGTGATCAGGCGGCACAGCGCGGCGTAGCCCGTGCGCTCGCGCACCAGCACGGTCAGCTCGGGGCCGTCGGCCAGCCGCAGGCGGGCGCCTGCGATCAGGTGCACGCCGGTGCGCTGCGCCGCCTCGTGCGCGCGCACCAGGCCCGCCAGCGAGGCGATGTCGGTCAGTGCCAGCGCGCGATAGCCCAGCGCCGCCGCGCGCTCTACCAGCTCCTCCGGGTGCGAGGCCCCGCGCAGGAACGAGAAGTTGCTCAGCGCCGTGAGTTCGGCAAAGGCCGGGGCGGTTTCGCCTTCGGGTGCGCGTTCGTCCATATACTGTATATTTGTACAGTATCACGGGCGAAGCAAGCCGTCCCCCGGGATACGGGGGACGGCAAGGGGTTGTCAGGGGGCTTCAGGGGTGTAGCAGGGGATCAGCGGCCCAGGCCGGTGAGGCGCGCGGGCTCCAGGATCTCGATCCAGTAGCCGTCGAGGTCCTTCACGAAGGCGATGTCCTTCAGCCCGCCCTCGTCGGGGCGCTTCACGAACTCCACGTCGTTCTGGTCGAACCAGCGCACCGCGGCGTCGAGGTCGGGTACCGAGAAGCAGATGTGGCCGAAGCCCTGCGGTTCGGTATTGCCGTCGTGGTAGTGAAAGTCCGGATCCTTCTCGGTGCCGTAGTTGTAGGTCAGCTCGAGGATGCCGCGCTGGCTGAACATCCAGCGGGTGCGCTCGCCCTCGTCCTGCGGCGGCGCCGGCTCACCTTCGTCCTGGCGGGCGAGGAAATACAGCGTGAACTCGAATTCCGGGAAGTCCAGGGTCTTCACCAGCTCCATGCCGAACACGCGCCGGTAGAAATCCAGCGACGCGTCCGGGTCCTTCACGCGCAGCATGGTGTGGTTGAAGCGGAAGCCAGCGGTGGGGTTGTCGCTCATGTGGGGATCCTTTTCGGCCGGATGGGGTATGCCCGAAGAATGGAACACGCCGCGGCGGGTTCCCGCAAGGTCGCCGGCACCGCCGACGCTCGGTGGGGTGTTCGGTGGCTCGTCGCCGCCCCGTCACTGCGAGGAGGCGCAGCCGACGCGGCAGTCGGGTGGGGTGACACTGGCGCCGGGGGTTTCGCCGGGAGATCGCTTCGCTACGCTCGCGATGACGGGGTTATGGTCACAATGCCGGGAACACGGTCGCGACGACGGGGTTATGGTCGCAATGCGGGGAACACGGTTGCGGTGACGGGGGTCTTGCCCCGTCACTGCGAGGAGGCGGAGCCGACGTGGCAGTCGGCCCCGGGGTGGTGCGGCGAGGCGGCTACTGGCGGCAGAACGGGCCGACCTGCCAGAAGCGGCGACAGCGGAACTCGGATTCGCAGCTCTCCAGCTGGCTCGCGTACCGGCCGGTGCGGTCGCGCACCTGCCGCGCGGCCCGCTGCACCCCCGGCTTGCCGCGGTAGCTGCCCTGGTTATAGCCGCCCTGGCCCTCGTGGTAGGCCAGATACAGGTGCTCCGGGTTGTCCAGCGACACCCCGGTCATGCGGCGGGTGCGGTCGTTGTACCAGCCGATGAAATCGGTTGCATGCTTCATGTGCGTGCGCCGGGCGAAGCGGCTGCCGGCATCCTCGCGGTATTCGCCCCACACCGGGTCCTGGGCCTGGGCGTAGCCGTAGGCCGAGGACGGCCGCCGCCAGGGGATGATCCCCAGCAGGCGCTCGCGGTCGGGGCGTACGTGCGAGCGGAACGACGATTCCTGCTGGATGATCGCCATCTGCGTGGCGATGGGCGTGCCCCATTCCTGCTCGGAATCCCGGGCGTAGTCGTACCACCGGGGCTCCTCGCGGAAGATCTCGCAGATGTTGCTCTGCTCCTGCGGCGGCGAGGGCGAGAACATCGCACAGCCGCTGGTGGCCAGGATCAGCACCAGAAGGACCAGGGTACGCAGTGCCATCGTCGAATTCACCCGGACCTCCCCGAGGTGGTTGCGTGGAATACCCGGAGTATAAAGCAGGGTGAACCGGGGTGACATCGGCCGGGCAAGCGCGCGGGAGCGGTGTCCGGGAGGTCGTCAGGGCCGCGCGGGCGTGGCGGGCCGGGCCAGCCAGTTCGCGTCGAGCGGGTGCAGTGCGGGGTCGAGGGTCCACGGGCCCGGGGGCGGTGCGCCGGGGTCGTGGACCAGCGGGCGGATGTAGCGCAGGAAGGTGTCGCGCGGGAGTTCCACGGCGCCCAGGTTCACCAGGTGTTCGGTGGCCATCTGGGTGTCGATCAGCGGCCAGTCCCAGGCGACCATGTGGCGGCACAGCCAGGCCAGGGCCACCTTGGAGGCGTCACGCTCGAGGCTGAACATGGACTCGCCGCAGAACAGCCGGCCGGCGGCCACGCCGTAGAGCCCGCCGATCAGCCGCGGCCCCTGCCAGACCTCCACCGAATGCGCGTGGCCCACGCGATGCAGCGCGGTATAGGCCTCCTGCATGCTCTGGGTGATCCAGGTGCCGGCGGAGCGGGCGCGCGGGCCGGCACAGCCGGCGATCACGCGCTCGAAGGCGCGGTCGAAGGTGACCGTGTAGCCGGCGTTGCGCAGGGTCTTGCGCAGCGAGCGGCGGATGTGGAAAGCGCCGGGTTCCAGCACTGCGCGTGGGTCGGGGCTCCACCACAGGATCGGCTGCCCGGCCTCGAACCAGGGGAAGATCCCGCTGCGGTAGGCGTTGAGCAGGCGCGGCACCGAGAGATCGCCGCCGGCCGCGAGCAGGCCGTTGGGTTCGTCCAGTGCGGTCTCCGCCGGCGGGAACGGCGCCTCCGGGTGATCCGGGTCCAGCCAGGGGAGGGTGATGGGGCTGCGGGGGCTCATGCGGCGCCTGGTCGGGCGGTGCCGGATCGGCCAGCGCCGGATCGGCCAGAGGGCTGGCCTCCTACCGGGGTTGGTCGGGCGGTGCCGGATCGGCCAGCGCCGG
>NZ_ATUL01000010.1:0-97686 GCF_000420185.1 Thioalkalivibrio sp. ALR17-21
ACCGGACCTCGGCGCTGCGCGCCCCGCGATGACGGAACCCGTCCAGCCCCCGTCGTTGCGAGGAGCCGAAGGCGACGCGGCAACCTCCGGACCGGGATCCGGCGCGGGCGGCTCGCGCAGGGGGGCTGCGCTCCTACAAGCCCGCCCGTGGGAGGCCAGCCCTCTGGCCGATTCAGGCGTCGGCCAGCGCGCGCTCGATCACGTCACGCAGGTCGCGCGAGATTTCGAGGGCGGCAAGGCGCTCGAGTTCCGCGCGCATCTGCTCGCCGCGCGCCGGATCCACCTTGCGCCAGCGGGTCAGCGGCTGCACCAGACGCGCGGCGGTCTGCGGGTTCATCCTGTCCAGCTTCTCCACGAAGCCGGCAATGCGATGGTAGCCCTCGCCGTCGGCCTGGTGGAAATGGCGTTCGTTGCGGGCCATGAACGGGCCCAGCACCGCGCGCACGCGGTTGGGGTTGGACCAGCGGAACCCGGGATGCTGCAGCAGGTACTCCAGGCGGTCGAAACCGCCCGGCACCTGGCTGGCCGCCTGCAGGCCGAAGTACTTGTCCAGCACCAGCGGATCGTCATGGTAGCGCCGCTCGAAGTCGGCCAGCAGCAGGGCCCGGGCCTCGTGGTTCAGGTCGTTGATGGCGTTCAACGCCCCCATGCGCATGGTCTGGCTGCAGGCCTTGCGGTACTGCTCCAGCACCTCGGGCACCGCGGATTCGTCACCGGCCGCCACCCGCAATGCCAGCAGGCGGTTGCGCAGGCGCCTCTGCCCCATGGCATCGGCGGTGAATGCGCCGTTGTCGATATCGTCCAGCTTCGGCTGGCGCTCGCGCAGCCGGTCCGCCAGCGGGGCGTACAGCCGCGCCTCCAGGGCATCACGCTCGGCCCGCAGGCGCACCGGGTCCACGCAGTCGAACAGCTCCGCCAGCTCGCGCGGCGGCGGCAGCTGAAGGATCGTGGCCAGCAGCACGGGCTCGATCGCCGGATCCTCCAGCAGGGCCGCCAGGGCGTGCTGGATTTCCGCCTCCAGCACCGAGTCGGCGGCGTCGTCCTCGATGCGCGCCCGGATCGCGCGCCGCATCAGGGTCTGCGCCGCTTCCCAGCGACTGAAGGCATCGTCGTCATGGGCCAGCAGGTGGGCAAGGGTCGTCGCGCTCTGGTTGGCCTCCAGGATCACCGGCGCGGAGAAACCGCGCAGCCAGGACACGGCCCGCGGGGTCGCCGAGAGTTCGTCGAAATGGAAACTGCGCTCGGAGCGGTCGAGCTCCAGCACCCATTCATCCTGCTCCGGGCCGCCCTCCAGGCGCCCGCGGATGCGCCGCCCGTCGTCATCCAGCATCGCCACCCGTACCGGGATGACCACCGGCTCCTTGTGTTCCTGGCCCGGCGTCGGCGGGGTGTACTGCCCCAGGCTGATGCGGAACTCGCCGGTGGAGCCATCCTGCGCGGTGGCGGCGGTCACGTGCGGGGTGCCGGCCTGGGTGTACCAGCGCTTGAATGCCGTCAGGTCGCGCCCGCTGACCTCGGCCATCACGGCCACGAAGTCGTCGGTGGTCACCGCCTGGCCATCGAAGCGCTCGAAGTAGACATCCAGCCCGCGGCGGAAGGTCTCGCGCCCGATCAGGGTGCGCAGCATGCGGATCAGCTCCGCGCCCTTCTCGTACACCGTCAGGGTGTAGAAATTGTTGATCTCGGCGTAATGATCCGGGCGCACCGGGTGCGCCAGCGGACCGGCGTCCTCGGGGAACTGATGGGCGCGCAGCAGCGAGACATCGTCGATGCGCTTGACCCCGTACAGCGTGCAGTCGGTGGTGAACTCCTGGTCGCGGAAGACCGTGAGCCCTTCCTTCAGCGACAGCTGGAACCAGTCGCGGCAGGTCACGCGGTTGCCGGACCAGTTGTGGAAGTACTCGTGGGCGATCACCGACTCGATGGCGACGAAGTCGTCGTCGGTGGCGGTGTCGGGGCTGGCCAGCACGTACTTGGCGTTGAACAGGTTCAGCCCCTTGTTCTCCATCGCCCCCATGTTGAAGTCGTCCACCGCGACGATCATGTACACGTCCAGATCGTATTCGCGGCCGAAGGCCTCCTCGTCATAGCGCATCGCGCGCTTCAGCGAGGCCAGCGCGTGATCGCAGCGATCGGCGTTGTGCGCCTCCACATACAGCTCCAGCGCCACCTCGCGCCCGGACATGGTGGTGAAGGTGTCGCGCTGGCAGGCCAGATCCCCCGCGACCAGTGCAAACAGGTACGACGGCTTCAGGAACGGATCCTCCCACACCGCATAGTGGCGCCCGCCGTCCAGCTCGCCGGCCTCCACGCGGTTGCCGTTGGCCAGCAACACCGGGTACTGCGCCCGGTCCGCCTCCATGCGCACGCGGTAGGTGGTCAGCACATCCGGACGATCGGGGAAGAACGTGATGCGGCGAAAGCCCTCCGGCTCGCACTGGGTGCAGAGGTTCCCGCTGGAGGCATACAGCCCTTCCAGCGCGGTGTTCTGCTCCGGGTGGCAGCGGCTGACGATCTCCAGCCGCGCCGCTTCCGGCAGGCCGTGCAACAGCAGGCCGTCGGCGTCTTCTTCCAGCATGCCCTCGCCCGGCTCCGCGCCATCCACCGTCAGCGACACCAGCTCCACGCCGTCGCCGTACAAGCGTAGCGGCGCCCCCGGCTCCGCCGCCTGCGGGTTGCGGCGCACCGCCATGCGCGTCGTCACCTCGGTGGTCGCCGCGGCCAGATCGAAATCCAGTTCCAGGTCCTCCACCTCGAACGCCGGCGACTGGTACTCGCTCAGATAGACCGGCTGGGGGTTCGCATCACGCATTCCAGACTCCAGATCAAAAACATTGCCAAAGGTTTAAGGAAACACTGAGGAATATACACGTTCGCGCTCGAGTCGCTTTTGCGTACGAACAAGGCGCGGCGACCGCCGTGCAGTCATTCTGCACAAGGGAGTCGCAACGCCGTGCGCGCGCAAAAGCGGCCGAGCCCCTTCGGGGTTGGCGCCCCGGGTTCCCCGATCCAGCGTTGCGTCGCTTGCGGGTAGAACCACTACCCGTTGCACGACGCGCCTTGTCTCGGAAAACCCGGGGTGCCAACGCGAACGTGTATATTCCTCAGTGTTTCCTTAACACGCCGCCGCTGCCCCGGCCCAAACCCGGACGCCGGCGCCGTCATTGCAACGCCGGGGCTCCTCACAGAGATCGCCACGTCGCTGCGCTCCTCGCCATGACAGTGTTTCTTCCCCCCGTCATTGCGAAGCCCGACTGTATCCCCCGTCATTGCGCCCCACTCCCCGTCATTGCGAGGAGCGCAGCGACGAAGCAATCTGCCGGCCCGAAACCACCGGAGCCCTCGAATCCACCGCACTGCCAGCCGCAGGAGATTGCTTCACCGCCTTCGGCGCCTCGCAATGACGCAGCCGGGGAACTGGCACTGTGCGTCCAATCCGTTAGCATACCGCGCATGGAATGGATCGATATCTGCTTCAACCTTACCCACGAATCCTTCAACAAGGAACGCGACGAGGTTCTCGAGCGCGCGCGCGAGGCCGGCGTGTCCTGGATGCTGATCACCGGCGCCGACGCCCACCAGAGCGAGAAGTGCCTGAAGATCGCCGACCAGTACCCGGACTGTTGCCGCGCCACCCTGGGCGTGCATCCACATCTCGCCAAACAGTGGACCGACGCGATCGCCGCGCGGTTCAGTGACCTCGCCCGCGCGGACGACAACGTCGTCGCGATGGGCGAGATGGGGCTGGACTACAACCGCGACCACTCGCCGCGCCCGCAGCAGCGCATCGCCTTCGAGGCCCAGCTGGAGCTGGCCGCCGATCTCGGCCTGCCGGTGTTCCTGCACGAACGCGACGCCCACCACGACTTCGCGCAGATCCTGCGCCGCTGGCGCGACAAGGTACCGGCCGCCGTGGTGCACTGCTTTACCGGCGAGGCCGACGCCCTGGCCGAATACCTCGACCTCGACTGCCACATCGGCATCACCGGCTGGGTCTGCGACGAGCGCCGCGGCAAACACCTGCACCCGCTGGTGCCGACCATCCCGCGCGGTCGCCTGATGATCGAGACCGACGCCCCCTACCTGCTGCCGCGCACCCTGCCCAAGGGCACCGGCAAGAAGATCGGCAACGGCCGGCGCAACGAACCCGCCTTCCTCCCTCACATCGGCGAATACGTGGCCCAACTGCGCGACGAAACCCCGGAAGACCTCGCCGCCCACACCACCGCCACCGCCCGCACCTTCTACAACTTGCCGCCCGCCACCGTCGAGTGATGCTCCGGTGAAAATGTCCAGCCACCTTGCCACCAACAGGAAGAACGAACAGACAAGGGCTATAAAAGGCCAAACCCTCAAGGAAGAGGAGCCAACATGAGCCAGGAAGACGAAACCCCGATCGTCATCTACGAGAATGCCAACCATACCGTGGAAGTCCGGCTGGACACCGGGCGCGATACGGTTTGGTTGACGCAGCGGCAAATGGCCGAGCTCTTCGACACCTCAACCGACAACGTCGGTCTGCATCTCAAGAACATCTACAAAGACGACGAACTCGATGAACCGTCAACTACCGAGGATTCCTCGGTACTTCGACAGGAAGGCGCTCGCCAGGTCTCACGACGCATCAAGCTGTACTTCGTGATCAAGAACCACCCGTTCTCCGACGGCAACAAGCGCAGCGCCGCCTACCTGTTCGTCGACTTCCTGCATCGCAATCACCGTCTCATCAGCCCAGCCGGCGAGCCCGTGATCAACGATGTAGGCCTGGCCGCCCTGACCCTGCTGGTGGCGGAATCCGACCCCGACAACAAGGAAACGATGATCCGCCTGATCATGAACATGCTCGCGCACGAGACCGAAACCGCATGACTCACGTCGCTACGCCTGCCGTGCCAACCTTGAGCAACAAGACTCACCCATGACCTTCTATGTCTGAGCACACTCCCCACCAAAGTGACTCGCGGGTCGCGCTGATCACCGGCGCGGCGCGCGGGATCGGCCTCGGCATAGCCGAGCGCCTGGTGCGGGATGGCTGGCAGGTGGTGCTGGCCGATATCAATGGCCCCGAATGCGAACAGGCCGCCGCGCGTCTGGGCCCCGCCGCCCGGGCAATCGCGCTGGATGTCCGTGAGGAGGAACAGGTCCGCGAGGCCATTCGGCATACGGAGGAATGGCACGGCGGCCTCGATGCGCTGGTCAACAATGCCGGCATCAGCGACCCGCACTCCGGACCACTGGAAGAACTGGAGCTGGCCGACTGGAAGCGCTGGCTGGATACCAACCTCACCGGCGCCTTCCTGCTCGGCAAGCACGCCCTGCCCCTGTTGCGCCGCAGACGGGGCGCCATCGTGAACATCAGCTCGACTCGCGCCCTGCAGTCGGAGCCGCACACCGAGGCCTACGCCGCCAGCAAGGGCGGGCTGGACGCCTTCACCCACGCCCTGGCCATCAGCGCCGGGCCGGACGTCCGCGTCAACGCCATCCGCCCCGGCTGGATCGACGCCCGCAGCCCCGACCAGCAACAGGCCGAGCCCCTGTCCGCACAGGACCACGCCCAGCACCCGGCCGGGCGCGTCGGCCAGCCCGCCGACATCGCCGCCCTCACCGCCTTCCTGCTCGGCCCCGACGCCGGCTTCGTCACCGGCCAGACCTGGACCGTCGACGGCGGCATGACCCGCCGCATGATCTATACCGAATGAGCCGATCCATGAACGGGAAAGGCCGGCCCAAAAGCGGAAACGAAAACGCCCCGGAACGACCAGAGTTCCAGGGCGTTGATGTCCTCCCTGTGAATCAGCCGGGAGGCGATCGCGTCAGTCGAAGGTACGCGAGCGGAGGATCTCCGGGCGCAGGAAGTCCTTCTCGCCGGTGTTGTCGTGATCGCCCAGCAAGTGCCCGTCCACCTCGCGCACGGTCCCGTAGGCCGTGTGGCCGTGAAAGTTGGCGTACTTTTCGCGGGTCTCGTGGACATCGCCGGTGTAGCGTGGGTCCTGCGGGCGTTCGTGACTGTTCATGTAGAACGCCACATCCCAGGCCTCCTGGTCGCTGAGCGAATTCGGCTGGCCCAGCGGCATGTTGTGCTTGATGAAGGCCGTCGAGGTATTGATCCGCGACATTCCGGCACCCCAGTTATAGGAGCCGTCGCCCCACAACGGCGGGAACACCACCTGGCCGTCCTGCTTCAACCCCTGACCGTCCTCGGCGTGGCAGACCGCACAGTTCTGGGCATAGACCTCCTTGCCGCGTGCAAAGGAAGGCTCCTGTTCCGGCTCGTCCACCGATCCGTAGCCGCGGCCGTAGATCTCTTCATCCGGGTACATCGGCGCGCCCTTGGCCATCCATTGCAGGTACGCCGTGATCGCCAGCATGGTGTCGCTGCCGTACTCCGGCGGCTGGCCATTCATCGAAAAACTGAAGCAACCGGCGATGCGTTCCTCGAGGCTGTTCACCTGCCGGTTCTTGCCGCGGTAGTCCGGCAGCGTGATGGCGGCCGGCCACAGGGCGGCACTGAACGGCTGCCGCCCGGCGTCCATGTGGCAGCTGGCGCAGTTCATGTCGTTGAATACGTGCTGGCCGCGCAGTTGCTGGGTATCGACAAAGAGGTCGTGCCCGCGCCGAATCACGTCCTGCAACTCCGGATGCAGACGGGACTCTTCCAGGTCCTTCAGGGTCGGCGGGATGTGGACAAGCTGGTGTTCTTCCGGCTCGGCGTAGCCCAGGGCGAACAGGGGCTTGTACTCGTCCCAGGCGGCGGTCGCGGCACCCGCCATCAGAACAACCGCCCCGGTACCCAGGGCGAGCTTGCGAATGGTCATGTCCGTACTCCCTTATTCCGACGTTACGCGCTGACGGGCCAGCCAGGCGGAAACCGCACGGACGTCCTCGTCGCTCATGCGCCTGGCAATGGCCGCCATCAGGCCCTGCGGGTCGTTGGCCCGCTCGCCTTCCTGCCAATGATGCAGCTGGTCGGCAATGTAACCGGCGTGCTGGCTCGCGATTCCCGGGAACACCTCACCAGCCCCGGCGTTGCCCGGCCCGTGACAGCTCTGGCAGCTGACGATGTACTGGTTCCAGTCCCCGCGCAGCGCCAGCTCCTCGCCACGCGCCAGGGTGGCGTCATCGACGTCGTCGCCGCCCTGTGCCTCGGTCACCGGGAGCCGGGCGTAATACGCAGCCACATCGGCAATGCCCTGGTCATCCAGCAGGTTGGCGAACGGGGCCATGGTGCTGCTGTCGCGGCGACCTTCCTGGTAGTCCTTCAGTTGCCGCGCGATGTAGCCCTCCGGCAGGCCCGCGAGACGCGGCCAGGATTCCCCACCGGGGACGTTCTGCCCGGAACCGTCCGCCTGGTGGCAGGACACGCAGGTCTGCGTCAGGCCTTCCCCGCGCTGCGGATCACCCTCGAGCCCGTCTACTGCCTGTGCCGTCGAAGCGCCCATCCCGAAACCGAGAATGAGGGCCAGACCTCCGGCAAGCTGCTGGTTCGTCATGTCACGTTGTCCCTGGTCATGATTCTGATGGGTGCTACCGCATCCAATGCCGCCCTGCGAGCCTACCGAACAAGCGGACAATGATATAAGTATAGACAAACACGCTGAAAAAACAGGGTCCGGACAGGCTGCCCCGGGGCTGGAGAGTGGAAGTGGGCGTGTCGGGGCTCGGCGGACTTCAGCCGCCGGCGGGCTGGTAGCCGAGCAGGCGCTGCTGCACCACATCGGCGACGACCCGCAGGGCGGCGTCGCGGGTGTCGTGGACCTGCACGGTGGCGCATACGGCGGGGTCGAGGGGCTCGCCGAGGGCGACCTCGGGTTCGACCTCAGGCATGTGCGCGGGGCACCCGTCGAGCCAGGCGGGGTGGTATTCGCAGCCCGGTTCGGCGGGGAACAGCGCGGCGTAGGCGATCCGCGCCTCCACCAGGTCCTGGAAGAAGTGACTGCCGAACGAGAGGTCGGGGACGATGCCGGCATCGGAGTCGGCCACCTCCACCAGCATGCGCACGCGGTCGATGTCGGCGAAGCGCACGGGTACGCCCAGTTCGGGGGTGCTGGTGCCCCAGCGGCCGGGGCCGATGAGGAGCGTGGCGCAGTCTTCGGGACGGGCGTACTGACGGTTGAGCGCACCGACCAGGCGGGCCACGGCGTATTTCTGCGGGCGGGAAAGCACCGCGTAGCGTGCGCCGTCCACGCGGATGACGCGCCCTATGGCGAGGTCCAGATTGCCACCCATGAAGCGGCCCTGGCTGGCGAACAGCAGTCGTTGCGGATCGACCTGCCCGGGCAGTTCCACCGGCCGGTCGCTGCCCAGGGTGGCGAGCGGCCGGCACTGCACCAGGTTCACGCCGGCGTTGCCTTCGGCGTCGAGGTGCACGGTGAACTCGACGTCCACCGGGTGGGCATAGGCGGCCTCCAGGGTCTTGAGCAGGTCGCGCATCAGCGGGGCGAAGCCGGTGCGCTGCAGCAGCGGGGTGAAGGTGACCCGCCACAGGCGCTCCTCGCGCCCCTGCTCGCGGGCGCGGCGGCCGGCCTCGCGGTCGATCTCGCCGAGCAGGTTCAGCGGCAAGTCCGGTGCGGTCTCGGCCAGTTGCTGGACGGGCACGGCGGCCTCGCGGTTGGCCTCGATGTCGAGCACGTCGGCGGCGTGCTGCGAGTAGCCGTACAACTCGTCCCGGCTGTGAAACGGCCGCCGCTCGGGCCGGTCCAGCGCCACCACGCAGGCATGATCGCGCGCGACCCGGTCCACCGCGCGGGTACCCAGCCCCAGCACCAGGCGCAGCATCCCGGCGGACGGATCCAGCGCGCCGTCCCAGACGAAGGTGTTCCAGGAGACCCCGACCCCGGCGGCCTCCGGCAAGTAGTAGCGCCCGTGGTAGCGGCCGTTGACCCGCTGCAGCAGCAGCGCCATGGGTTCTTCCTGATCCATCAGGCCGCGCTGGTGGCGGTAGCTCAGCGCGTCGTGGCTCATGGTCGAGGCATAGACCCGGCGGATGGCGTCCTCGAGCTGCGCCAGGCGCTCGCCGGGGCTGCCCTGGTTCACGCAGAACACGCTCTCGTACTTGCCGGCAAAGGCGTTGCCGAAGCCGTCTTCCAGCAGGCTGCTGGAGCGCACCAGGATCGGGTACTGCCCGTAGTGGTCGAGCACCCGTTCGAGCTCGCGGCGCACCTCCGGCGGGATCTCGCCGTGCAGCATGTCGTCGCGCAGGCCGTGCGCCTCGTCGAAGTAGCCTTCCGCGGTGCGCTGGTGCATCAGGCGCGGCCACCAGCCGTTGTGCACCAGATAGGCGTAGTACACGTCCGCGCCGATAAAATACGAGTCGTGGGGCTCCAGCGCCCGCCCCCAGCGCTGCGGGTCCTGCGCGAGCAGGATGCACCGCGCCAGCAACATGCCCGCGGCCTTGCCGCCAATGTAGCCGCTGCCGACCATACGGCTGCGGATCGCCAGCAGTTCCTCCAGCCCGAGATGGCGCCGCGCCAGTTCCAGCATGCGCTCGTCGCGCCCGATGAGCACCCGCAGGATCTCGTCCTGCACCCGGGCGCGGTCGGCCGCCGGCGTCCCCTCCGCCAGCGCGTCGGAGGCGGCGAGGAACAGGCGGTCCCAGTAGTCCAGCAGTTGCCGGCCGTACTGCTGCCCGGGGCGCTGCTCCTCCAGCAGGGCCTGCAGCCGCGTGGCCTCGCTGCTGTCCACCACCGGCTCGAACTGCGGGCCGCGCTGGCGGTGCGGCAGGAACATGGTCGGCGAGCTGCGCTGCCACACCTTGACCGGCTGCACGTGCACCGCGTCGCCGGCGCGGCGCACGTCGATCAGCACCTGCGTGGTCTCGCGGATGCGCGACAGCGTGGTGTGCGAATGGCTGTGCGGATGCAGCGCGAACCAGGCCACCGTATCCATCTCGTACAGATACGGGCAGATGGCGCGGAAGAAATTGCCCACCATGTGGTCGGTGGCCCAGGCATCCAGCAGATCCGACAGACAGTCGCACAGATAGAACGCGCCGCGGCCGTACTCGGTGACCAGGCGGAAGACGTGGCGGGTGAACGGCTCGAAGCCGCGCAGGGCGTCGATAGCCACCACTTCGATCCCCGGACCGGTCTCCACCAACGGCGGGTGGGAGCCAAAGCGCAGATAGATGATGGAGCGGTGCTGGGCGCGGGCGGCGGCCACGAACGGTTCGACGAAGCGGCGGTAGTCCTCGATGTCGTCGACCCGCCAGACCACGTTGTCGCCGATGCGCAGTCCGTCGAGCACCCGGTCCAGGTCTTCCAGCCCGGTGGAGACGGCTTCCTGCTGCGCCTGCGGATCGGTGATCATGGTGCGCCCGTGCGGCTCGGGGGAAACCGGGTCAATGTACACGTTCGCCCTGCCCCGGCACCACGATGATACCCGCCAGCCCGGACTTGCCGTACGATGGTGGATCCGCTGCGACGCCAGAAGACAGGAGATCGACGATGAAGACTTCGGTAATCCTCACGCTGATCGGCCCGGATCGTCCGGGTCTGGTCAGCAAGGTGGCGGCCCGTGCGCGCGAGGCCGGCGGCAACTGGCTGGAGAGCCGCATGGCGCAGCTGGCCGGTCAGTTCGCGGGGGTGGTGATGCTGGAGGCCGACACCGCAGGCGTCGACGCCCTGGAGACCGCGATGCGGGAGCTGGAAGGCGAGGGGCTGCAGATCCACATCCAGCGGGGCGACGACCTGCCGGTGCCGGAGCCGGTCCCCGCGCAGCACAAGGTGCTGCTGGACCTGATGGGGCACGACCGGCCCGGTATCGTGCAGGACATCACCGCCGTGCTGTCGCGTCACGGCGTGGGCGTGGAGAACCTGGACACGGCCGTCGAACCGGGGTCGATGACCGGCGAGCCGATGTTCCGCGCCCGCGCCCGGATCGGGGTGCCGGAGGGCGTGGACCTGGACACCCTGCAGGATGATCTGGAGGCGCTGGCCAACGAGCTGATGGTCGATCTCGACCTCCACGATCCGCAGTCCGAAGCGCCGGAGAAGGCCTGACGCGGCGGCTCCTGCCGGCTCAGACCACCAGCCAGTAGCCGATGTAGACCAGCACCAGCAGGTACACCCCGCGCGGCAGCCATTCGGCCACGATCTCGCGACGCAGGGCGAGATGCCCGTCCAGCTCGCGGGCGCGGTACTGCAGCACCGAGGGCAGACGACCGGCCGCCTCGCCGGAGGACAGCAGCCCGGGTTCGCGGTCGGGGTCCAGCAGGGCCTCGCGCCGCAGCGCCTCCACCACCGGCAGTCCCTCCGCGCAGGCCGTAGCCGCCGTGTTCAGCCGCCGCCGGAGCTCGCCGGTTTCCGCCGCGGCCAGGCCCTGCAGGGCCTGATCCGCCGATACCCCGGCGGCCAGCACCAAACCCAGATCCTGCAACAGCGCCTGCCGCCGGCCGGCCCCGGGCAGGCGCCCGGGCCGCAGCCGCCAGCGCTGCCACACCTGCAGTAGCGGACGCCAGAAACGAAACGCGGCCCAGACCAGCAACCCGGTCACCACCAGCGGCTGAAGCACGGCGAACAGGTAGCCGGGGCCATCCAGCACGCCCCGGAACAGCGCCGGCAGGGGCGCGAGCACCAGCGCCACCACCCAGAGCAGCGCCGGCAGCAGCAATCCGGTGCGGATCCGTCGCTCGATGTTCTCCTCGCGATGCAGCCGCTCGGCCAGCAGTCGCAGGGCGCGATCCAGCCGCCCGGCCAGCTTCAGGGACTTCAGCAACGGCCGCTCTTCGGGGCGGATCCAGCCGGCCGTCTCCAGCGCGCGCACCGGATCGGCGCGGCCGGCGGGCAGACCCACCACCCCGCTGGCCCGCTGCCAGTCGACACCCGCTTCCAGCAGGGTCGCCAGCTCGTCGAGGTGCTGCACGCGTTTCATTTCAGCGACGAGGCGAACCGGTCGGGGCAGGGAATCGGGGTTACACCCGCCCCCGCGTTCCGCATCACTGGCATCATCAATGGCTCCCGGCCCATGAACGAGCCGATCAGTATAACCCTCCACAGCGCTGCGTCATCCCGTTGTCCGGAAGGCGGGCAACGCCCGCCCCACAGCGACGGATCTGGACATTGATGCACACCCCGGCAGACTGGTGGGTCGTTTCCGACATAACGTCCCCGAACAGGAGTCTCCCATGAGCATGCAGGAACAGATCACCGCCAAGCTGGAGGCGGAGTTCGAACCGGTGCATCTGGCCGTGGAGAACGAGAGCCACATGCACAACGTGCCCCCGGGCTCGGAGTCGCATTTCAAGGTCACCATCGTCTCCGAGGCCTTCCGTGACCAGAAGCTGGTGGCGCGCCACCGCATGGTCAACCGCACCCTGGCCGACGAACTCGCCGGCGGGATTCACGCGCTGGCGTTGCATACCCTGGACCCGGACCAGTGGTTCGAACGCGCCGGCCAGGTCCCCGACTCGCCGCCCTGCGAAGGCGGTGACGGCGGCGCGAAGGCCTGATGTCCATCACCGAGATCCTGCGTGCCCGCCACGACGGGCCGGGGCTGATGGACCTGCTGGGACGTATCGAGGCGTCCCTCAATCCGGACGCGCCGGCACATGCCGGTGCCCTGGCCGGCATCGACCCGGCCCTGGGCCCGGATACCCACGTGGTGCTGTGGCTGATCGACGGCTTCGCCGAGGATTACCGCCGGCACACCCCGCTGATGCAGGCCGACCACCACGCCACGCTGGAGACGGTGTTCCCCAGCACCACGGCCACCGCGATCACCAGCATCCTCACCGGCCGGCATCCGGCGCACCACGGGCTGCTCGGCTGGAACACCCGGCTGGCCGAACCGGCGCGCACCCTGACGGTGCTGATGGCGGAGGAACGCGGCGCCGACGACCAGCCCGCGCGGCTGGACCATCGCGAACTCGCCGCCCGGGTGCAGCCGGACCGGATCATTGACCGCCTCGGATGCCCCAGCACCTTCATCGGCCCGAAGTGGATCGGCCACGCACCCTACAACCGGATGATGAGCGAGGGCGCGGGCTTCGTGGGGTTCGACGGCATCAGCGACCTGCCGGCGCGTGTCGCCGCCCACGTGCGCGCGCACCCGGGGCCGCATTTCACCTACGTGTACTGGTCGGAACTCGACCACCTGGGCCACGAGTACGGTCCCGGCAGCCCCGAGGTGGAACGCCATTTGAAGCAGCTGGATCTCGCCTATACCGCAACCTGCGCCCAGCTCGCCGGCGAGGATGCGGTGCTGCTGACCACCGCCGACCACGGCATGCGCCCGGTGGAGCGCCGTCTGGACCTGCGCGAGGCCCCGGATGTGCAGGACTGCCTGCGGCACCGCCTGACCGGCGAACCGCGCGCCGCGCTGGCCCACGTGCGCGAGGGCCGCGAGGCCAGGTTCGAGGCCGCCGTCGCGCAGGCCTTCGGCGACGATATCGCCCTGCTACCACGCGAGGCCTGGATGGCCAGTGACACGCCCGCCCCCACTCTGGGCCCGGGGCCGGAGCATCCGGAGCTGCACGCCCGCGCCGGCGATTACCTCCTCCTGCCCGCGGCCGATGCCTACCTGGTGGACCCGCCAGCCGATGACGAAGGCCCGTTCTTCCGCGGCGCACACGGCGGACTCTCGCCCGAGGAACGCCGCATTCCGCTGTTCCTTCGGTCGCTGGCCAATTCCCGGTAAACTGGGGCGCGGACCCGCGGAGATGATCTCCCGGGGCCCCAACGCCAACGCGAGCCCGATACGAGATGAACGAGACCGACAGCCCCGAAGAGAGCTACAACAACGCCGCGCGCCGCCTGATCGACCTGGCCAACCGCCTTGCCGAGGACGGTGACGCGGTGGACACCGGCGATGTCGCCGACGGTCTGCTGGCCGGCGCGGTGCACTTCTGGCTCTACAGCCGCCAGCCCTGCGGCGACGTGCGCTGCGAGGAATGCTCGCCGTTCTCCGATGCCGAGAGCCGCCTGGCCATGCTGCACGAGCTGGTCGACGAACTGGCCCGCGACAGCGAGTACTTCCACGCCAGCACCGACACCACCGTCGGCCACGCCTAGGGAAACACTGATCAATGTACACGCTCGCGCTCGAGTCGCTTTTGCGTGCGAACAAGGCGCGGTGACTGCCGTGCAGTCACTCTGCACAAGGGAACCGCAACGCCGTGTGCGCGCCTGGCTTTGATAACAACGGGCGGCCGAGCCCCTGCTTTCAATGGCTCGTGGGGTTGGTACATTGATCAGTGTTTCCCTTGGTGCGATGATCCCGCTGGTCGCGGGAGACCGGGCCTCAGTCCCGGACCAGGCCGTCGAAGCCGTCCTGCGCCAGCTTGCGTTCGGCCAGACGCACCGCGGCGACCAGCGCGCGTTCCGGCGGTTCCCCGGAGGCGATGGCATCGATCAGCCCGGCGTTGAAGGCATCGCCGGCGCCCACGCTGTCGATCACCGTGAGGCCCGGCGTCGGCGCGCAGTGCTCCACGCGGCCGCGGAACCCGATCCAGGCACCGGCGGGGCCGCCGGTGACGGTGATGATGGCCTCCGGGTGTTCCTCCATCAGGGCCCGCAGGGCCGCCTCGCAGGTCGCCGCCGTGTCTCCCCCGGCACCGGTGCGCTCCGCCCGCGCCCGCGCCCAGTCGCGCGAGACCATCAGGATGTCGGCGAACGGGATGCAGGCCTCCAGCCCGTCGCGGGGCTTCTCCAGCTCCAGCGAGACCGGGGCGTCGTACACGCAGTCGCGCACGGTGGCCAGCACCCGGGCCAGGACCTCCGGGTTGCGGCCCTCGAAATGCAGCCAGTCGTATTCCTCCCAGGCGACGCCGTTCAGATCCTCCACCGCCAGTTCCGGGAGATCCCGGTGATGCACGATGGTGCGCGAACCGGTGTCGCGGGCGCGCAGGATGTGCGAGGTCGGCGTCGCCCCCGGCCGGCGGACCAGATGGCGGTCGTGGATCCTGCGCTCGCGCAGACGCCGGATCAGGTCGTCACCGGCAGCCCCCTCCGCCACCACCGCGGCCAATTCCGGCCGGTGCCCGAACTGCGCCAGCAGCGCGGCAGTGTTCGCGGCGTTGCCACCGGGCCGGGTGCGGCTGGCGTCCGCGCGCACCTCGGCGTCCTCGGCGGGATAGGTGTCGACATCCAGCACGTGATCGAGGGTGACGATGCCGGTCATCAGTATGCGCGCCATGGGCGGGGCTCCGGTCGGATGATTCAGGGAAACGAAACCGCAGGGGCGCCATTGTGACGTTCCGCCCGCCCGGCGACCAGCGCCGCCCCCGGATTCCCGTATCCCCAACGGTGCGGATACTGGCAGAATTCGCCGCGCGGACCGGGGACTGAAAGAATCCGGCGCAAGGAGCCCGCCCTCGCGTTCGCGGAGCGTTCGTGATCATCTGGACAAAGGACAGGACGGCCATGGCGAAATTTTCCTCCCCCGAAGCCGCCGAAGAGGCATTCTACGGCGCGTTCGAAGCCGGTGATCCGGAAGCCATGCGTGCGGTCTGGCAGGGCACGCCCGACTGCGTCTGCATCCACCCCGGCGGCGAGCGCCTGCAGGGGATCGAACTGGTCATGGACAGCTGGGACGACATTCTCGCGAGCATGGAAGACACCGTAATCCGACGCTCCGGCCTTACCGTGCTCGGCGGCAGCGACCTGGTCACCCACGTGCTGCACGAGCACCTGTACATGGGTGGAGAGCTCCGGGGCGTGATCCTGGCCACCAATGCCTACCGCTTCAACGGTCTGAGCTGGCACATGGTGCTGCACCACGCCAGCCCCGATCCAACCACCCGCTCGCGCTGGAACCGCCGGAGCGTGCACTGATGGCCGGCGATGCCGTCGAGGCCTGCATGGACGCCTACTACCGGGCATTCCGCGAGGCGGACATCGAACGCATGATGGACCTGTGGGCCGACCGCCCCGATATCGTGTGCATCCATCCGGGCAGCCCCCGGGCACACCGCGGCACCGCCGAAGTGATGGAAAGCTGGCTGCTGGTGTTCTCGCGCGAACTCAACATCGGCATCGAGCCGCGCATCGTCGGCCGTTTCGAGACCGACACCAGCCTTGGCATGGTGATCGAAGAAGCCATCACCCGGCCGGGCGACGTGGCACCCACCGGCACCATCCTGATCAGCCAGACCTGGCGGCGCGTCGACGGCGGCTGGCGGCTGGCGTTTCACCACGCGTCTCACGGGCGCCGGGCGGAGCCCAGCCCGGAAGGGATGTTCGTCCCCGACAGCGGCAGCCAGACCCGGCACTGATCACCGCGCGGGCTACTCCGACCCCGCGCGCGGCTGGCACAGGTCCGGGCGCTTCATCTGCAGCGCCGAGCACACCCCGTTGACCGCGTCCCGCACCCGGCGCCCGCGGCCCTCCAGGACCATGTCCGCAACCTGCTGGTACAGCGGGTCCCGCCGCTCGAACAGCGCCTGCAGTCGGGCCCGGGGATCCTCCGACTGGGTCAGAAGAGGCCGGTTGCGGCTGCGCCGGGTCCGGCGGAACTGCTCTTCCACCGGCACCCGCAGATAGATCACGAAGGCGTCTTTCAGCCGTTCCCGGTTCTCCGGCCGCTCCACGATCCCGCCCCCGGTCGCCAGGATGATCCCGTCCTTCTCCAGCAGCGAATCCAGTACCGCGGTCTCGCGCTGGCGGAAACCCTCCTCGCCTTCATACTCGAAGATGGTCGGGATATCCACGCCGGTACGCTTGCGGATCTCGTCATCGGTGTCATGGAACGCCCGGCGCAAAAGTCCCGCCAGTCCCCGCCCGATCGTGCTCTTGCCGGCCCCCATCGGGCCCACCAGGACAATATTCTGCATGCGGGCAGGCTACCGGGACTCCCGAGCAAAAAAAACCCGGGATCCGTGGATCCCGGGTTCGCTGTCACCCACCGGCGGGCCGCCAGGGCCCGGGCGGGTTCAGTCCAGCACGCGGGGTGTGACGAAGATCAGCAGCTCCGCCTTCTGCTCGGAACTCGCCCGGTTACGGAAGAAGTTGCCGAGGAACGGGATGTCCGCCAGGAACGGGACTTCGCGGACCTGTTCGCTGCTGTCGATCTCGTAGACGCCACCCAGGACCACCGTTTCACCGTCACCCACGAACACCTGGGTCTCCACGGCGCGGCGATTGATGGTGACGTCGTCGAAGACCACGTCGCCCGGTTCATCCTTGGTCACGCGGATGTCCATGATCACGTTGCCGTTCGGCGTGATCTGCGGCGTCACCTCGGTGGAGAGGTAGGCTTCGACCAGCTCGGTATTCGGGTTGCCCGCCTCGTCCTGCACGATGATCGGGATGTCCTGGCCCTGTTCGATCACGGCCGGCTGACCATTGGTCGTCACCACTCGCGGCGAGGAGATGATCTCGCCGCGACCCTCGGCCTGCAGCGCCGACAACTCCAGGTCCAGCAGCAGACCACGACGCAGGATACTGAACCCGAACTCGCCCGCATTGGCCGCGTCGGCCGGGAGGGAAGAGCCGAGGCGATTGTCCAGGTCCGCGTCGTCCGGGGTGCCGCCTCGCGCCTGATCTGCGCCCGTATGCGAGCCCGTACCGGCCGCCGAGGTATCACCGCGAGTCCGCGTGCCGGTCACCCCGAAACGCGCCCCGAGGTCGCGATTGAAGCTGTCTTCCGCGATCACGATGCGGGTCTCCACCAGCACCTGCTGCACCTGCACGTCCAGGTTCCGCACCAGCTCGCGGATATCCTCGATCCGGCGCTGGGTATCCTGGACCAGCAGCGTGTTGGTCCGGCTGTCGACCGTCATGCTGCCGCGTTCGGAGAGGAAGCGGTCTTCCTCGCCCCGGATCAGCTCGGCGATCTGGCCCGCCTGGGCAAAGTTGATCTGCACGAACTCGGTGCGCAGCGGTTCCAGTTCCTGGCGGTCGCGTTCGGCCTCCATCCGCTGCCGCTCACGGGCGGCGATCTGCTCGGCGGGCCCCACGAACAGCACGTTGCCCTCCATGCGCTTGTCCAGGCCGCGGGACTGCATGATGATGTCCAGCGCCTGATCCCAGGGCACGTTGTTCAGCCGCAGGGTGATGTTGCCGTCGACGTCGTCGCTGACGACGATGTTCAGGTCGGTAAAGTCGGCCAGCAGCTGCAGCACCGAGCGGACCTCGATGTCCTGGAAGTTCAGCGACAGGCGCTCGCCGGTAAACTCGCGCTCTTCCTGTTCACGCGCCTGAAGCTCCGCTTCGGTGATCGGCGCCACCTCCAGCACGTACTGCCGGTCGCTCTGGTAGGAGACGACCTCGTACTCGCCCTCGGTGGCCACTTCCATGCGGACCCGGTCGCCATCGGCGACCGTGTCGATGGTTTGCACCGGGGTGGCGAAGTCGACCACGTTCAGCCGCCGCTCCATCGACTCGTCGATGGCGGCCCGATCGAATTCGATTTCGATACGGCCGGCCTGTTCACGCACATCGATGGCACCACCACTGCGTGACAGCCCCACCTCGACACGACCCTCGCCCTGGTCGCCACGACGGAAATCGATGTCGGTGAGCTCAACCGGCCGCGCGGAACGGGTCGTCCGCGGCTCGGGTTCGCCGACGCGCTCGGCCACGGCCTCGTCCTGCGCGTCGGCTTCAGTCACGCCGCGCCCGAGGGTCACGATGAAGTTGTTGCCATCCACCCGCGTCTGATATTCGGAGGGCTGCGTCAGTCCGAGCACCACCCGGGTTCGATCGCCCGATTCCACCGCGGTGGCCTCCAGCAGGGGCCCCACGTTGAATTCCTTGCGACGGTCACTCATCACGCTGCCGGCATCCGGCAGGTCAAAAGCGATCCGCGGCGGCGAATCAATCGCGAAGGCGCGGATGTCCGCGGGCGGGGTGTCCGAAAACTGCAGGTTCACCTGCACCCGGTCACCGCCAATGCTGGCAGCCCGGATATCCTCCAGTTCCTGGGCGGAAACGCCCTGGGACGCCATGAACAGCAGGCCCGCCATCGCGGAGCCCGCCAGTGCGCGCATGGAAGATCCCATGTTCAGCCCCCTGTTGCTGTTGCCGGCATTGTGCCGATATGTCATTTCCATGTTTGTCTCTCCCGGGATCCTACCGATCTTCGGCCCGCTGCAAGGCGATGGAATTGTCGCGCTCGATGTGCCCGCCGAAGGCATCCGGAACCACTTCCACCAGCTCGATGCGGGTGGGCGTGATTTCGACGATCTGACCGTGGTTCTGGCCCATCCAGTTGCCCACCGTGACCTGCTGCACCGAACGGTCCGGAGTCCGTACCAGGGCATAGCGCATGTTGTCGCGCTCCAGGGTGCCGACCATGGACAGCGAATCCAGCGGGTAGCTTTCCAGGTATTCCCGCGGCCGGTCCGGGTCGATTTCGGCATCGCCCGGCTCGCCCTCGTCCTCCGCGATCTGAGGCTGTTCGATCACGCTGGAGTCAAACGGTGAACGGGTATGCCCCGGATACAGGTAGGGCTCATGGGGCTCGAGCGTCGGGATCGGTTCAATGCCCGAACCCGGCCGTTCGTGGACCTCGGCGATATAGTTGTGCAGGTCACTCTTGTCCTGGGCGCAGCCACCCAGCAGGCCCGCGCCCAGCACGGCGACCGCCAGGATCCGTACCCGGGGGCTGACGGAGATCCGACTCATCAGTTGTCCTCCAGATAGCGGTAGGTTCGCGCCTCGGCGTTCATGACCAGATCAAAGTCCGAGTCACCCGCGCGGCGGATGCGCATGTCGTGCATGGTGACCACGCGGGGCATCGAGGAGACGCCACTGACGAATTCGGCCAGTTCCTCGTAGTCGCCCCGCAGCCGCAGCCGGATCGGCACCTCGGCATAGAAATCCCGCTCGCGGTGGGAACGCGGCTCGAACAGCTCGATTTCCAGGCCGGTCTGCAGCGCTGTCTGCGACACATCCACCAGCAGGCTGGGGATTTCCGCGCTGGTCGGCAGCAGCTCCAGCAGCTCCACGAACATGTCTTCCATTTCCGCGAGCTGTTCGCGGTAATCGTCGAGGTTGGCCGCACGCTGCTGCTTATCCTCGAACTCGTCACGCAGCTGCTGTTCCTCGCGCTCCGCCCGTTCCAGATCGCTGAGCTGGTCGTCGATCACGAAATAGTAGGTGAGGCCCAGGATCACGGCGATGATCACCAGAAGGATCACCCCCTTGACGATCCAGGGTGCCTCGCCAATGTTGTTGAAATCGATCTCGTTGAGGTTTTTCAGGTCCATTGGGCAGTCTCCCTACTCGCCATTGTCCGGCCGGGTCTGCCGTGCGTCGAGGCGGAAATCCCTCACCTGGATACGGCCTTCCTCGCGGGTTTCGATGATCTGCAGGTTGGAGCTGCCCAGCCACGGGGAGTTATCCAGATTGCGCATCATCGCGGAGATGCGGGTGTTGGATTCCGACAGGCCGCGAATCTGAATACGCGATCCGTCCTGAGTGATCTCGTTGACGTAGGTGCCGTCCGGCAGGGTCACCACCATCTGGTCGAACAGGTGGACGGCCTCCGGGCGCTGCGCCTGCAGCGTCTGGATGACGTCCATCCGCGCGACGAGGTCCTCGCGTTTCTCTTCGAGTTCCTCGATCTCGGCGATCTTGCGGTCGAGCTCGCGGATTTCTTCTTCGAGCACCTGATTGCGATCTTCCTGATGGTCGATCAGGGATTCCATGTAGGTATAACCGCCGAACGCAAGCACCACACCCACCGCTGCGGCCACGCCGACCGAGACGAAGAATTGCTTGCGCCGCTGTTCGCGAGCACGTTCGCGCCAGGGAAGCAGATTGACATAGATCATGATGTTTGCCCCCGCAGTGCCAGGCCGCAGGCCGTCAGCAGGGCCGGCGCATCATTGGTGAAACGTTGCTGGTTGATGCGACGGGAGAGCGCCATCCCGCGGAAGGGGTTGGCTACCGAAACGGGCGTGGAGGTCACTTCCTCCAGCATTTCGTCCACTCCGGGAATGGCGGCACAGCCGCCGCCCAGCAGCACGTGATCGATGGTGTCCTGGGGCCGGGTCACATAGAAGTACTGCAGCAGCCGCTGGATCTGATCCATCATCGTCTGCTTGAACGGCTCCAGGACCTCGCTGACGTAATCCGCGGGAAGGTCGCCGCTCATCTTCGCCGATCCGGCTTCCTGGTAGCTCATGTTGTAGCGCCGCATGATCTCTTCGGTGAGCATCCGGCCACCGAAATTCTGCTCGCGCGTGTACACGACACCTTCGGTCTGAGAGACGACATAGACCGCCGTCACCGACGAGCCGACGTCCACGATGGCGACCATCGGCTTGTTCTCCCGGTCGGGGATATGCTCCATCAGGCGTTCGGAGGCATGTTCGATGGCATAGGCCTCGACGTCGACCAGCTCCACCGAGAGCTTCGCCGCCTCGGCGATGGCGATACGTGATTCCACGTTTTCGCGACGCGAGGCCACGACGAGGACATCCTGCATCTGAGGGTTCTTTTCGTTGGGCCCCAGGACCTGGAAGTCGAGGTTGACCTCTTCCAGGGTGTACGGGATGTACTGGTCCGCCTCGACGAACACCTGACCTTCCAGTTCCGAGTCGCTGAGGCTGGCGGACAGCTGGATGGTCTTGGTGATGACGGCCGAGGACGGTACGGTCATCGCGCATTGTTTAAGACGGGAACCGGAGCGTTTGACTGCACGTCCAAGCGCTGCACCGACCGCTTCGGTGTCCTGGCAGACCTTGTCGACCATGACACCGTCCGGCAGCGGCTCGACGGCGAATGCCTCGACCCGATATCCCTTTCCGTGTCGACCAAGCTCGAGGACCTTGACGGCCGCCGAACTGACATCAACGCCCAGCAGTGCGGGCCTGGATTTTCCGAGATTCAGCACACGTCCCCCTGTATACCCCGATGATTGCAGCTGGTAGCGTTACAATCTCGAATGCTAGCAACGATTAATATACATGACGTTTTCGGGGTTGCAAATCCTTCTGAAGGCAATCCCTCACCTTCCCCCCACAAAATTTAGAGTCATGCACCGGATTGTGAAGTCTGTCACCGCTCTGGCGGCCATAACCCTGACCCTCATGATCGCCGGCTCGGCGGCGCTGCTCGGGCTGTACGCCTATTACGCCCCGACACTACCCGAACCGGAAGCCGTACGCGAGGTGCGGTTGCAGACGCCGCTGCAGATCCGGGCGGCGGATGGCAGCCTGATGGGGGAGTTCGCGGAAGAAAGGCGCATTCCGGTGGAGATCGAGGATGTTCCCGAGCCCGTGGTCCAGGCCTTTCTGGCTGCCGAGGACGAGCGGTTCTTCCGCCACCCGGGGATCGATGTCTTCGGTCTGGCGCGTGCCGCGGTCAATCTGGTGAGCACCGGGGAACGAACCCAGGGGGGCAGCACCATCACCATGCAGCTTGCCCGCAACATCTTCCTCACCCGGGACCGCACCTACGAGCGCAAGCTGCGGGAAATCTTTCTGGCCATCCGGCTGGAACGGGAACTCAGCAAGGACGAGATCCTGGAACTCTATCTGAACAAAATCTACCTCGGGCAGCGCGCCTACGGCGTGGAAGCGGCGTCACGGGTGTATTTCGGCCGCTCGCTGGACGAGCTGGAACTCGACGAGATCGCCATTCTGGCGGCCCTTCCCAAGGCACCGTCCACCACCAACCCGGTGACCAGTCCGGAGCGTGCGCGCATCCGCCGTGACTACGTCCTCGGCCGGATGCTGGACACCGGCGCCATCACCGCCGAGGAGCACGCGGCGGCCGTGGAGCGGCCGGTCATGTCGGAACGGCACACCGCACAGACCGAGATCGACGCTCACTGGGTGGCGGAGGATGCCCGCCGGATCGTCGTCAACCTGTGGGGAGAGGACGCTTATCGGCGCGGGCTGCAGGTGCACACCACGATTGACCCCGACTATCAGGAGGCCGCCAATCAGGCATTGCGCGCCGGCCTCCTGAAATATGACGAACGTCACGGTTTTCGAGGTCCGGAAACGCAGCTGTCCGACGAAGAGATGGCCACGGCCGACGCCCGCGAACGCGCCCTGAGAAACCTGGGCATACACGGACGCCTTCTCTATCCGGCCGCGGTGCTGGAGACCGGCGACGACGGCTCCCTGCGGGTCGACGGCGGCCGCATCGGGGAGGTCGAACTGACAGCCGAGGGTCTGGCATGGGCGGATTCACCGGACCTCCGGCGCGGGGACGTCATCCGGATCCGGGCGGATGAAGAATCCGGGTGGCGACTGGCACAGAAACCCGAAGTGACCGGATCGCTGATCGCCCAGTCGCCGGACGACGGCGCCATTCTGGCCCTGGCCGGTGGCTTCGACTTTTTCGACAACCATTACAACCGGGCCGTGCAGGCACAGCGCCAGCCCGGTTCGGCCTTCAAGCCGCTGGTGTATGCCCTGGCGCTGCGCGAGGGCTACCGGCCACGCAGCACGCTGGTGGACGCCCCGATGGTGTTTGATGACCCGGCCCTGGGGGCGGAATGGCGTCCGCAGAACTATTCGCGCCAGTTCCAGGGCGACACGCCGATGCAGAGCGCGCTGGCGCATTCGCGCAATCTGGCTTCGATCCGCCTGCTCGACACGATCGGCGTTGAGAACGTGCACGATCAGCTGGGACGGTTCGGGCTGGACCCGGAGCGCCAGCCGCGCAACCTTTCCATGGTGCTGGGCACCGGTTCACTCACGCCTCTGCAGCTCAACACGGCCTACGGCGTGTTCGCCAGCGGCGGGCGACTGCACAGTCCCTGGATCATCTCGCGGATCGAAACCGTGGATGGCGAGCTGCTCTATCAGGCACCCGCTCCCCGCAGCTGTGAACCGCCCTGCGACAATCCGCCCGGGCAGGACCTGACGCTGTCCACCGGCGAGACGGTTCTGCAGCAACGCGACCCGGTGCCGGTCCTGGAGCCCGGCGTCGCCTGGCAGATGAGCCGCATGCTGAAACACGTAGTGGACGCCGGCACCGGACGGCGGGCGCAGGAACTGGGCCGTTCGGACCTGGCGGGAAAGACCGGCACCACCAACGACTATCGCGACGCATGGTTCGCCGGATTCAGCGGCGAGCTGGTTGCGACGTCGTGGATCGGATACGACGACAACCGGGAACTGGGCCGCCGCGAAAGCGGGGGCCGTGCCGCCCTGCCGATCTGGGTCCGCTTCATGGGGAGCGCCCTGGCGGACACCGAAGAAAGCCTTCCGGAACGGCCGGACGACCTGGTACGGGTGGGCATCCTGCCCGACGGCGGGCGCGCCCCCGACGCCGGTGACAGCCGCGCAACCACCGAATGGCTGCTCCCGCAGCAAATTCCCGAGCGTTCGCGCAGCATTCCGGGGGACGACCGCAACGGTCGCGACCAGCAACCCGAATCGGTATTTTGACGATGAGCAGCAACGGCTCCCGACTGCGTCATGAACTCGCCCAGGAAGCCGGGCGAATCCTGCTCGACGAGGGCATCCGCGATTTCGGCCTGGCCAAGCGCAAGGCCGCGGAACACCTGGGGGTGGACGCACGCCACGACATGCCGGCCAACATCGAAATCCAGGATGCCGCACTGGAACGCAGCCGGCTGTTCGCGACCGACGAGAGCCGCCAGGCGTATCGCGACCGCCTTGCGGCGGCACTGCAGGTGATGCAGCGCCTGTCGCATCTGGAGCCGCGCCTGGTCGGACCGCTGCTCACGGGGATGATCGAACGCTTCCCGGTGATCAATCTGCACGGATTCGCCGAGACCGTGGAAGAGGTGCTGATCGATCTGGCCGACCGCGGTATCCACTGCGAAACCGGCGAGCGCCGCTACCGCAGCCGGCAGGGCCGCGAGCAGCGCGTGCCCTTCATCGCCTTCCGCGGGCCGGACGACACCGAGGTCGAACTGACGATCTTTCCGCTGGACGGGATCCGCCAGGCGCCACCCTCGCCGGTGGACGGCAAACCCATGGCCCGGGCCGGGGCCGGAGAAGTGGAACGCCTCCTGACGGAGGGTCGCGAGGCGGAACGCCTCTGATGCGCCCGCACCCCTCCCGGAGCGGGAGAGGTGATTCGGTGCCGTTCCCGGCTCAGTCGGCGCGGCGGTAATTGACCACCGTGTCGACCATCGCCGCCACACGATCCGGATCGATCGCCGGGTGCACGCCGTGCCCGAGATTGAAGACATGGCCGGTGTCGCGACCGAAGCCGTCAAGAACACGCCGGGTCTCCTCGCGCACCACGGCTTCCGGGGCATACAGCACGGAGGGATCGAGATTGCCCTGCAGGGCGACACGGTCGCCGACGCGCTGCGCGGCCTCGCCGATCTCGATCGTCCAGTCCAGGCCCAGGCCATCCGCGCCGGTGTCGGCCTGCGCCTCCAGCCAGGCCCCGCCGCCCTTGGTGAACAGGGTCACCGGGACGCGACGGCCTTCGTTCTCGCGGATCAGGCCGTCGACGATGCGCTGCATGTACGCCAGCGAAAATTCGCGGTAGCTGCGCGGTGTCAGCGCACCTCCCCAGGTATCGAAGACCATGACCGCCTGAGCCCCGGCGCGGATCTGCGCATTCAGGTACTCGGTGACCGCGTCCGCCACCTTCTGCAGCAGCGCATGCATGGCCTGCGGATCGCCATACAGCAGGCGCTTGGTCTCGGCGAAATCGCGCGAGCTGCCACCTTCCACCATGTAGGTGGCGAGGGTCCACGGGCTGCCGGCGAAGCCGATCAGCGGTACCTGGCCGTTGAGTTCGCGCCGAATCAGACGCACCGCATCGGTCACATAGCCCAGCGAATCCTCCGGGTCGGGGACCGGCAGCCGCTCGATGGCTTCCGGGCTGCGCACCGGATCGCGGAATTTCGGTCCCTCGCCGGTCTCGAAGTACAGACCCAGCCCCATGGCATCGGGGATGGTGAGGATGTCCGAAAACAGGATGGCGGCATCCAGCGGAAAACGGCGGAGTGGCTGCATGGTGACTTCGCAGGCCAGCTCCGGGTTCTGGCAGAGGCTCATGAAGCTGCCGGCCTGCGCCCGCGTCTCGCGGTACTCGGGCAGATAGCGACCGGCCTGACGCATAATCCAGACGGGCGGGCGATCCACCGGTTCGCGGGCCAGTGCCCGCAGGAGGCGGTCGTTTTCAAGTTCCTGGGCCATGCAGTCCTCAGACGCCGAGGTATTCAAGAATGCCTTCGGCGGCCTGGCGGCCCTCGAAGACGGCGGTGACCACCAGGTCGGAGCCGCGGACCATGTCGCCGCCGGCAAAGACCTTCTCGTTGGCGGTCTGGAAGGCGTGCCGGCCGGATTCCGGCGCACGGACGCGGCCGCCCTCGTCGACGTCGATGCCGTGTTCGCCGAACCAGTCGGATGGTGACGGGCGGAAGCCGAAAGCCACCAGCACGCGGTCGGCGGGAATCACGTACTCGGAACCCGGCACCGGCTCGGGACGCCGCCGGCCACGCTCGTCCGGTGCACCCATCCGGGTGCGCACGACCTTCACGCCCTCGACCTTGTCGTCGCCCACGATCTCGAGCGGCTGCACGTTGAACTCGAACTGCACGCCCTCCTCGCGCGCATGCACGACCTCCTTGCGCGAGCCCGGCATGTTCTCTTCGTCACGGCGGTAGGCACAGGTCACCGAGGTGGCGCCCTGGCGAATGGAGGTGCGGTTGCAGTCCATTGCGGTGTCGCCGCCGCCGAGGACCACGACCCGCTGCCCGGCCATGTCGACGAAACCGTTCTCGTCGTGCTCCCAGCCCATCACTTCGCGGATGTTGGACACCAGGAACGGCAGGGCCGGATAGACCCCGGGCAGATCCTCACCGGGGAAACCGCCCTGCATCGCGTTGTAGGTCCCCATGCCGAGGAAGACCGCGTCGTATTCGTCCAGCAGCGCCTGGAACTCCACGTCGCGGCCGATCTCGGTATTCAGGCGAAATTCCACGCCCATTCCCTCGAGCAGTTCCCGACGGGTGCGGATCACCTTCTTTTCCAGCTTGAACGGGGGGATCCCGAAGGTCAGCAACCCGCCGATCTCGGGGTAACGGTCATAGACCACCGCCTCGACACCGTTGCGCGCGAGGATGTCGGCACAACCGAGACCGGCCGGCCCGGCGCCGATCACCGCGACCCGCTTGCCGGTCGGCACCACATCCGACAGATCGGGCCGCCAGCCGGCCTTCAGCGCCTCGTCGGTGATGTATTTCTCCACCGAACCGATGGTGACCGCGCCGAAACCGTCATTCAGGGTGCAGGCACCCTCGCACAGGCGGTCCTGCGGACATACCCGGCCACAGACCTCCGGCAGGGAATTGGTCTTGTGCGACATCTCGGCGGCGGCAAACAGATTGCCTTCCTCGACCAGCTTCAGCCAGTTGGGGATAAAGTTGTGGACCGGGCACTTCCACTCACAATAGGGATTGCCGCAGGCCAGGCAGCGCCCGGCCTGCTGGCCGGCGGTGGCGGGATCGAACTGGCCGATGATCTCGCCGAACTCGTGGATGCGGATTTCCGCGGGGGTCTTCTGGGGATCCTGGCGCGGGAGGTCCAGGAACTGCATCGGATTGGTCGCCATGGGTCAGTCGCTCCAACGAAACGGGGTCGGGGCCACAACGGCCGGAGGGCCCGGCACCGGCGCGGCAGGTCATACGAGGACTACATTTGACACGGGCCCGTCCGGGGTCAAGATTTCCCCAGTGCTGCGCGGACCTTGCCGCTGACGGCGCCCATGTCGGCACGCCCGAACACCCGCGGCTTGAGTACGCCCATCACCCGGCCCATGTCACCCGGGCCCTCGGCCCCGGTTTCGGCGATGACCTCGGCAATCACCGCATCCAGCGCGGCGTCGTCGAGCGGCTCGGGCATGTAGGCCTCCACCACGGCGATCTCCGCAGCCTCACGGTCGGCGAGATCGTCGCGCCCGCCCTGACGGTACTGTTCGATGGAATCGCGCCGCTGCTTGAGCATGCGGTTGAGGATCGCGAGCACGGCGTCGTCGTCCGCGTCGCGGCGCTCGTCGACTTCGAACTGGGAGATTTCCGCCTGAATCTGACGCAGGATCGCCAGGCGGTCCCGTTCCCGGGCCCGCATGGCCTGTTTCACGTCATCCTGCAACCGGGCCTTCAGCGACATTCGGCATCCCTCCTCGCAAGGATTCATGCGCAAGCCACGGGCCCGGTCGGGCCGGGGCTCCGCGGGGTTCAGTACAGCCGCGGCCGACGGGTCATGTCGCGCGAATTCTTCTTCAGCTGCCGCTTCACCGCGGCGGCCGCCTTGCGCTTGCGCTCGGCCGTGGGCTTCTCGTAGTACTCGCGGCGGCGGACTTCGGCCACCACACCGGCCTTTTCACAGGTGCGCTTGAAACGGCGCAGGGCAACCTCGAAGGGTTCGTTTTCGCGGACTCGAACGTGCGGCATACAATCTCCGGTTACAGCATTGGTTTCGACGAAACGGTGTACGTTAAGCCATGGCCGGCACACACGCCCGCCATGCAGAACGGAGCATGATAATCCAGGACAGCCCCTTTGGAAAAGCCCGTGACTCGGGAAACGCTGATCAATGTGCACGTTCGCGAGCCTGACTTACGAGCACGCGACGTGCACGCTATGATGACTCCATGGAAATCTTGAACGTCGAACTGGGCGAACGCAGCTACCCGATCCACATTGGCCCCGGCGAGGCCGCGCGGGCCGAGCATTTCGCTCCGGTGCTGGAGGGGCGGCGGGTCGCAGTCGTCACCAACAGTACCGTGGGGCCACTGTATGGCGAGCGCCTGCGCGCCAGCCTGACCGCGGCCGGAGTGCGCGGCGAGCCCCTGTGGATCGAGCTGCCCGACGGCGAATCGCACAAGACGCTGGCGACGGTCGAACAGATCCTGACCCGGCTGCTGGAGGCCCGCTTCGACCGCGGCAGCCGCATCGTCGCGCTGGGGGGTGGCGTGGTGGGCGACATCGCCGGTTTCGCCGCCGCGATCTACCAGCGCGGCATCCACTTCGTTCAGGTCCCGACCACCCTGCTGGCGCAGGTCGACTCCTCCGTGGGCGGCAAGACCGGGGTCAACCACCCGCTGGGCAAGAACATGATCGGGGCCTTCCACCAGCCACGCTCCGTGATCATCGACACCGACAGCCTGCAGACCCTGCCGGCGCGGGAACTGCGCGCCGGCCTGGCCGAGGTCATCAAATACGGCCTGATGCAGGACGCGGATTTCTTCGCCTGGCTGGAAGAACACCTCGACCGCCTGCTCGCCCTGGAACCCGAGGCGCTGGCCCACGCCATCCGCCGCTCCTGTGCCTGCAAGGCCGAAGTAGTCGCCGCGGACGAACGCGAATCCGGCCGCCGCGCCCTGCTCAACCTCGGCCACACTTTCGGCCACGCCATTGAAACCGGCATGGGCTATGGCGCCTGGCTGCACGGCGAGGCGGTAGGCACCGGCATGGCCATGGCCGCCCGGATGTCCGCGCGCATGGGCTGGCTGGCCCCGGCCGACGCCGCGCGCGCCGAGGCCTTGATCCACCGCGCCGGCCTCGACACCTACCCGCCGGCGGAACTGGATGCCGCCCGCTTCCGCGAACTGATGGGGATCGACAAGAAGGTCAGCGAAGGCCGCCTGCGGATCGTGCTGCTACGCGGCCTGGGCGCCGCCGAACTGACCGCCGACTTCGACGACAACGCCCTGCAACACACCCTCGACGAGACCGCCCGTGCCGCCTGACACCGCCTCGATCGCCCGTACCCCCAACGGCGTCGGCCTCGCCCCGTGGGCGGCCGACCCGGAGCGGACACGCGGCCGCCGGCATCCGGAAGACGCCCCGCGCCACCGCAGCGAGTTCCAGCGTGATCGCGACCGCATCGTGCATTCCAGCGCGTTTCGCCGCCTGGAGTACAAGACCCAGGTATTCATCAGCCACGAGGGCGACCTGTTCCGCAACCGCCTCACGCATTCGCTGGAGGTCGCGCAGATCGGGCGTTCCGTCGCCCGCGCCCTGGGCCTCAACGAAGACCTCACCGAGGCGGTCGCGCTGGCCCATGACCTGGGCCACACCCCGTTCGGCCACACCGGGCAGCACGCCCTGAACGACTGCATGCGCGAACATGGCGGCTTTGAACACAACCTGCAGTCGCTGCGGATCGTGGACCACCTCGAGGCGCATTACGCCGACTTCGACGGCCTCAACCTGACCTTCGAGACCCGCGAGGGCATCCTCAAGCACTGCTCGCCGGAAGACGCCCGCATCCTCGGCGAGGTGGGCGTGCGCTTTCTGCAGCGCGGCCAGCCATCACTGGAGGCCCAGCTGGCCAATGTCGCCGACGAGATCGCGTACAACAATCACGATGTCGACGACGGCCTGCGCGCCGGCCTGCTGCAGCTGGACCAGCTGATGGAAGTCCCGCTGTTCCGCGACTGCCTCGACGCGGTGCGCGCGCGCTACCCGAGGCTGGAGGCCCGCCGCGTACAGCACGAAACCGTGCGGCGCATGATCGACACCCTGGTCCAGGACCTGGTCACCACCAGCCGCCACGCGATCGAGAGCAGCAGCCCGGAATCGATCGACGCCGTGCGCGCGGAGAGCGGCCCGCTGATCCGCTTCAGCCCGGAGATGGCCGAACGCAACCGCACGCTCAAGACCTTCCTGCGGGAAAACCTCTACCGGCATCACCAGGTCCATGGCGTAATGCACAAGGCGCGCCAGATCATCCTTGACCTGTTCGCCGCCTTCGACCGCGACCCGCGCCTGATGCCGGAGCACTACCAGCGCCACGCCCGCGCCCTGAGCGAGGATGATCCGCACGGACAACAACGCGCCATCGCCGACTACATCGCCGGCATGACCGACCGTCACGCCATCCGCGAACATCACCGCCTGTTCGACCTCGGCACCCTGACCTGACCGCCATGGCACTCCGCGACCAATGCCTTGAACAGCTGGGCCTGCGCACCGACCCGTTCGCGGAGGTGCCCGACGCGGACTTCCTGTACACCGATCCGCTGCTGGACGGTGTCCTGGAATCCGCACGACAGGCGCTGGAGCACCCCGGTGCCGTGGTTCTGCTGACCGGCGACAACGGCTCCGGCCGCAGCCTGCAGCTGATGCGCCTGCTCGGCATGCTGCCCGAGGGCTACGAACTCATCGCGTTCAAGGCACGCATCAACACCCATTTCGAATCGGTGGACCTGACCATCCGCAACTACCTGCGCTCGCAGAACGCGGATGACCCCGATCGCTCGCTGACCGAACTGCTCGCCCAGCGGGTGGTCGACGGATTCGTACCGGTGATCGCGATGGACGACGCCCACCTGGTGGGCACCGACATCGTCAACAACCTGCTGCGCATGCGCTCGGAGATCCTCGAGCAGCATGGTCGCGCACCGCGCATCGTCCTGGTCGGCGGCGCGGGACTCCTGCGCCGCCGCCTGTACCTGCCGGACCCGGGAGACGAGGACCAGCTGACCCGCCTGAGCCTGCGCGCGTTCAACCTCGAACAGACCGCCGCCTACCTGCGT
This sequence comes from Thioalkalivibrio sp. ALR17-21, assembly GCF_000420185.1. Taxonomy (NCBI): domain Bacteria; kingdom Pseudomonadati; phylum Pseudomonadota; class Gammaproteobacteria; order Chromatiales; family Ectothiorhodospiraceae; genus Thioalkalivibrio; species Thioalkalivibrio sp. ALR17-21. The sequence goes on from NZ_ATUL01000010.1 coordinate 31,371, forward strand.
CATCGCCTGCTGGCCGCCGGCGCCGAAGACCCGGATGCACTACTCCCGCGCGAGGCCGTGCAGCGCCTGCAGACCGACAGCCAGGGGCTCGCGGGCGCCCTCAACCGCGAGGCGCGGATCCTGCTGGAAGCGAAATGTCGCCCGACACCGGGCACGACTGCGCCCCCCGCGGCCGCGTCCGCCGGCCAGGCAGCCACCGCCGATGCCGGGGATACGCGGGATGCTGCGGAATCCGCGTCGCCATCCGGAGCGGCGCCGTCCGGCACCCGCCCCGAGGAGCAGGCCGGTGCTCCATCCGGAGCCGAACCCGCCCCCGGAGAAAGCCTCCGCGCGAGCCGCGACGGCGACGATTTCACTCCGGCCGCATTCGCCCTGCGCGGCGAGCGCGACGCCTCGGACGCCGACGCGGAAACGACAGCGGAGGAGCCGGCTCTCGCACCGGCCGAAGCACAACCGTTCTGGAACCAGCGCTGGTTCGTTCCCGCCGTAGCCGCCACCGTGGCCTTCGGGATCGCCGCGCCGCTGCTCTGGCAACTGCTGACCGGCTCGCCCGAGCACGCCCCGGAACACGAAGAACGAGTGGAACTGCCCCTGCCGGAACGCCCGGACGAGCGGGAAGCGGCCCCGGATCCGCCCCTCGAAGCGGAAGAGCCGTCACCGGAGATCGCTCGGCTGGAACCGGAGCCCATCCTGCCCCCGCCAGCCACCGACGAACCGGCGGAGACACCGGAAGAGCCGGGCCCGACCCCCGAAGCCGAACCGGAGCCGGAACCCGAACCCGAACCGGAGCCGGAGCCGGAGCCGGAGCCGGAGCCGGAGCCGGCCGATCACACCACCGAAGCCCTGGCCGACGCCGAAGGCGACGGCGAGCGCCTGGGGGGCGACCTGGAATGGCTCGAGGGTCAGGATGCCTCGCGCATGACCATCCAGCTGGTGGCCGCGCCGGACATGGACACCGCGCGCGAATACGCAGACCGCCACAATCTCGGTGGCATCCGCTACATCCCCACCCGCACGGGCGGGAACGACTACGTCGTGATCCTCGCCGGCGCCTTCCCCGACCGGGACGCTGCGGAACAGGCGGCTGCCGAGCTGCCGGACAGCGCGCGGGACGCCGGCACCTGGATTCGCTCCATCGGTTCGGTCCAGGAGGCGGCCCGCCGCTGACCCCCCGGGCAAGGCTGTCCACTCCACCTGCGCGTGTTATTGCACCCTCCGGTTTGCCGGAACACGATCATTCCGGTATATTCCTGCGCCCCTTTTTCCAGCCTGGTGCATACGCACCACGACCGGAGGCCTATCGATGCAGCAGACCCGACTGACCGGCACCCTCCATCGCCCCGAATTCGAACGCGACAATTGCGGATTCGGCCTCATCGCACACATGGACGGGCAGGCCAGTCACTGGGTACTGGAAACTGCAATACGGGCTCTCGAACGGCTGACACATCGCGGCGCGATCGCCGCCGACGGCAAGACCGGCGACGGCTGCGGCCTGCTGATGCGGACCCCCGAACCGTTCCTGCGCCAGATCGCGGATGAAGCGGGCATCGCGCTGGCGGAACGCTTCGCCGCCGGCCTGGTGTTCATCAACCCCGAGGCGATCGCCGAGACCCGCGCCGCGGTGGAAACCGCCCTCGACCGCGGCGGCCTGACCCTGGCCGGATGGCGCGAAGTCCCGGTCGACCCCGACGCCTGCGGGGCGGAAGCCCTGCGCACCCGGCCGCACGTCCTCCAGCTGTTCGTCAACGCCCCGGCAGAGATGGACGGCGACGCCTTCGAACGCGCCCTGTACGTCGCGCGGCGGCGCGCGGAGATGGCGATGGCTTCGGACCCGGTGTTCTACGTGCCGAGCCTGTCGGCGCGGGTACTGTCGTACAAGGGTCTGGTGATGCCGGCCAACCTGCCGGTGTTCTACCCCGACCTGCAGCGCCCGGAGCTGGAAACCGCGATCTGCGTGTTCCACCAGCGCTTCTCCACCAACACCTGGCCGCAGTGGGGCCTGGCTCAGCCGTTCCGTTTCCTCGCGCACAACGGCGAGATCAACACCGTGCAGGGCAACCGCAACTGGGCGGTCGCGCGCCAGCACAAGTTCGCCAACGAACTGCTTCCCGAACTGTCCGAGCTGGAACCGCTGGTCAATCTGGAAGGTTCCGATTCGCAAAGCCTCGACAACATGCTCGAGGTCCTGCTGGCCGGCGGCATGGACCTGTTCCGTGCGATGCGCCTGCTGGTCCCGCCGGCGTGGCAGAACGTCGCGCACATGGACCCGGATCTGCGCGCGTTCTACGAGTACAACTCCATGCACATGGAGCCCTGGGATGGCCCGGCCGGCATCGTGCTGACCGACGGCCGCTACGCCGGCTGCACCCTGGACCGCAACGGCCTGCGCCCGGCGCGCTACGTCATCACGAAGGACCGCCACATCACCCTGGCCTCGGAGATCGGCGTGTACGACTACGCCCCCGAGGACGTGGTCGCCAAGGGCCGCCTGAAGCCCGGACAGATGCTCGCCGTGGATACCGAAACCGGCGATCTGCTGCAGCCCGAGGACATCGACCGGATCAACCGCAAGCGTCAACCCTATCGCCAGTGGCTGCGCGCGCAGGTGCACCACCTGAAAAGCCAGCTGGACGACAACCAGCTGTTCTCCGGTGAGCCGATGCCCGCCGACCGCCTGGAGACCTACGAAAAGCTGTTCGACGTTACCTTCGAAGAACGTGACCAGGTCCTGCGCGTGCTGGCCGAGGCCGGCCAGGAGGCCGTCGGCTCGATGGGCGACGACACCCCGTTCGCCGTGCTGTCGCAGCAGACCCGTTCGCTGTACGACTACTTCCGCCAGCAGTTCGCCCAGGTCACCAACCCGGCGATCGACCCGCTGCGCGAAAGTATCGTAATGTCGCTGGAGACCTGCTTCGGCCGCGAGCAGGGGCTGTTCGAGGAAACCCCGGAACACGCCCACCGACTGGTCGCGGATTCTCCGGTGCTGTCCGAGGCGAAATTCCGCGAACTGTGCAACGTCACCGACGACGCCTTCCGGGTTGAGCGCCTGGACCTCAACTACGACCGCCAGCACCACGGCCTCGAATCGGCGCTGAAGCAGCTCACCGAAGACGCGGTAGAGGCGGTGCGCGACGGCGCCGTGATCCTCGTACTGTCCGACCGCGCGATCGATCGCGAGCGCCGGCCGATCCCCGCGGCGCTGGCGGTGGGCGCGGTGCATCACGCCCTGATCGCCGCACGGCTGCGTACCGACGCCAACATCGTCATCGAGACCGCCACCGTGCGCGACCCGCACCACTTCGCGGTCCTGATCGGCTATGGCGCGACCGCGATCTACCCCTATCTCGCCTACTCCGCGCTGCACGGCATGAGCGAATCCGGGGAGATCCCCGGGGTGGACGCCCTTACCCTGGCGCAAAACTATCGCAAGGGGATCAACAAGGGCCTGTTCAAGATCCTGTCCAAGATGGGCATCTCGACCATCGCCAGTTACCGCGGGGCCCAGCTGTTCGAGATCGTCGGCCTCGCGGACGAGGTCGTGGAGACCTGTTTCAAGGGCAGCACCAGCCGCATCCGGGGCACCCGCTTCGCCGATATCGAGGAAGACCTGGACATCCTCGCACAGCGCGCCTGGAATCCACGCAAGGCGCCGCGCCAGGGCGGGCTGCTGAAGTACATCCACGGCGGGGAATACCACGCCTACAATCCGGACGTGATCCAGACCCTGCACCGCGCGGTGCAGTCCGGTGACTACGGGGTGTACCAGGAATACGCGGCATTGGTGAACGAACGTCCGGTGGCGACCCTGCGCGACCTGCTCAAGCCGCGCGAGGACATCGAGCCGATCGAAGTCGACGAGGTCGAGTCCGAGGCCGACATCCTGCCGCGTTTCGACTCCGCCGGCATGAGCCTGGGCGCGCTGTCGCCGGAGGCCCACGAGGCTCTCGCCACCGCGATGAACCGCCTCGGCGGGCGCTCCAACTCCGGCGAGGGCGGCGAGGCCGTCTCCCGCTACGGCACCGAGCGCATGTCGAAGATCAAGCAGGTGGCCTCCGGCCGCTTCGGCGTGACCCCGCACTATCTGGTCAACGCCGAGGTGCTGCAGATCAAGGTCGCCCAGGGCGCCAAGCCCGGCGAAGGCGGCCAGCTGCCGGGCCACAAGGTCAACAAGATGATCGCCGAGCTGCGCTATTCGAATCCGGGCGTGGCCCTGATCTCGCCGCCGCCGCATCACGACATCTATTCCATCGAAGACCTGGCGCAGCTGATCTTCGACCTCAAGCAGGTCAACCCGGATGCGCTGGTCTCGGTGAAGCTGGTCTCCGAGGCCGGCGTCGGCACCGTGGCCGCGGGCGTGGCCAAGGCCTATGCCGACCTGATCACCATCTCCGGTTACGACGGCGGCACCGGCGCCAGCCCGCTGACTTCGGTCAAGTACGCCGGCACGCCCTGGGAACTGGGCCTGGCCGAGACCCACGCGACCCTGCGCGGCAACGACCTGCGCGACAAGGTTCGCCTGCAGACCGACGGCGGCCTGAAGACCGGGCTCGACGTGATCAAGGCCGCGATCCTCGGTGCGGAGAGCTTCGGCTTCGGCACCGGGCCGATGGTCGCACTCGGCTGCAAGTACCTGCGCATCTGCCACCTGAACAACTGCGCCACGGGTGTCGCCACGCAGGACAAGGTGCTGCGCATGAACCACTTCATCGGCCTGCCCGAGATGGTCATGCACTACTTCCAGTTCGTCGCCCGCGAGACCCGCGAATGGATGGCGAAACTGGGCGTGCGCAGCCTGACCGACCTGATCGGCCGCACCGACCTGCTCGAAGTCCTGCCGGGCGAAACGCCCCGGCAGCAGCACCTGGCCATCGACCGCCTGCTGGAGACCGGCGACCTCGACGACAAGCCGCGCTTCTGCAAGGAGCCGAAGAACGAGCCGTTCGACAAGGCCGAGCTGGCAGAAAAGATGGTCGCCGACATGCTCGACGCCATCGAAAACAAGGCCGGCGGCGAGCACCATTACAAGTGCAGTAACACCGACCGCTCCATCGGCGCGCGGCTCTCCGGCGAGATTGCCCGGCGCCACGGCAACCAGGGCATGGCCGAAGCCCCGCTGCAGGTACGCCTGCAGGGCACGGCCGGACAGAGCTTCGGCGTCTGGAACGCCGGCGGCCTGCACCTGTACCTGGAAGGCGACGCCAACGACTACGTTGGCAAGGGAATGACAGGCGGCAAGCTGGTCATCCGACCGCCGGAAGGTTCGGGCTTTGCCAGCCAGGACACCACCATCATGGGCAACACCTGCCTGTACGGCGCGACCGGGGGCAAGCTGTTCGCCGCCGGCCAGGCCGGCGAGCGCTTCGGCGTGCGCAACTCCGGGGCCATCGCGGTGGTGGAAGGCATCGGCGACCACGGCTGCGAATACATGACCGGCGGCGTGATGACCATCCTGGGTGGCACCGGGGTCAACTTCGGCGCCGGAATGACCGGCGGCTTCGCCTTCGTGCTGGACCGGGAAAACGACTTCCCCGACCGCATCAACAACGAGCTGATCGACCTGCACCGCCTCGATACCGAGGAAATGGAGGCCCATCGCAACTATCTCGAGGAACTCATCACCGAGTTCGTGCACGAGACGGACAGCGCCTGGGGCCGCCAGATCCTCGAACAGTTCGACAGCTGGCAGGGCTCCTTCTGGCTGGTGAAGCCCAAGGCCGCCGAACTTAGCGGTCTGCTGGCCAACCTGCGCCAGGCGGCCTGAGCGGGCCCGGCCAACGGACGTTGACCTGTCACGGGCCCCGCAAGGGGCCCGTTCCGTTTGCGGGCGGAGCCGTCACGCCCGGGCGGCATGGTGCGCCACTGGACGCGGCCTGCCCGCAGCGCAATACTGGGAGGCAGTCACGGCATTCGTGGTACGGAGGCAGCCGATGGGAATGGCCAACGCCCGGGCGTTCACGCCGGTGGACGAATACCTGCAGGGAGAGCTGGAGACCGAGATCCGGCACGAATACGTCAACGGCACCGTCTATGCCATGGGCGGGGCCAGCCGCAATCACAACATCGTCACCATGAACCTTGGCACCGCATTGCACGCCGCCCTGCGCGGCGGCCTGTGCCAGACCTTCATGGCCGACATGAAGGTGCATCTGCGCCTGGGTGACGACGAGCTGTTCTACTATCCCGACGTCATGGTCGGCTGCGACCCGGACGACCGTCACCGCTACTATCTCGAGCGCCCGCGGGTGATTGCCGAGGTGACCTCGCCGGCCACCGAACGCCTCGACCGCCGGGAGAAGCTGCTGGCCTATACCCGGCTCGACAGCCTCGCCACCTACCTGATCGTCGAGCAGCAGCGCCCGGCGGTCCAGGTCTATCGGCGAAACGCCGGCTGGGCCGCGGAATACCTCGGCGCCGAGGACCGCCTGGAGCTCCCCGAGCTGGAATGGAGCCTGCCCGTGGAGGAGCTCTACACCGGCATCGACCCCGACGCCGTCGCCGAGGACTCCGCCCCGCCATACCGCTGACCCCGCGCCTGATCGGCTGGAGGGCCGGCCTCCCACGGCCCGGGCCCGCCCCCTGTGTGGGTGGGGGGTAGGAGCGCAGCCCTCTGCGCGATACGGCGCTCCGACCGCTATCTCCGGCGGGCCAATGGTCCCTGCGGATGCGGGCGCGGTATCATGCTCGGCCACGCCCCGGCCCCGGGGCGGACTCTCCCGTCCGGCGACGAGGACCATGGCAGGCCGTATCCCGCAGGCATTCATCGACGAGCTGCTCGAGCGCACCGACATCGTGGAGGTGGTGCGCCGGCGCGTCAGCCTCAAGAAGGCCGGCAGCGAATACGCCGCCTGCTGCCCGTTCCACGGCGAAAAGACCCCGTCGTTCTACGTATCCCCGCAGAAGCAGTTCTACCACTGCTTCGGCTGCGGCGTGCACGGCACTGCCATCGGTTTCCTGATGGATTACGAGAACCTCGCCTTTCCCGAGGCGGTGGAACAGCTCGCCGAACAGGCTGGCCTGGAGGTCCCGCGCGAAAACGACGACGGCCCGCGCCAGGACACCACCGGGCCACTGTACGCCGCGCTGGAGGCCGCCGCGGACTACTACGTCCGCCAGCTGCGCGAGACCCCGCGCGCGGTCGACTATCTCAAGAACCGCGGCATCGACGGCGCCACCGCCCGCGATTTCCGCCTCGGCTGGGCGCCGAAATCGGGCCTGCTGCAGACGCTGTCGGAGCGCTTCTCCCCGCAGCAGCTGGTGGATGCCGGCCTCGCCGCGCGCCGCGACAACGGCGACCTGCGCGAACGTTTCCGCGCCCGCATCATGTTTCCCATTCGCGACCGGCGCGGGCGTGTCACCGGCTTTGGCGGGCGCCTGATCGACGACGGCGAGCCCAAGTACCTCAACAGTCCCGAGAGCACGGTCTTCCACAAGGGACAGACCATCTACGGCCTGTTCGAGGCCCGCCGCGCGCAGACCCGGCTGGATCACCTGGTGGTGGTCGAGGGGTACATGGACGTGGTCGCGCTGGCGCGCAGCGGCTACCACCGGGCCGTCGCCTGCATGGGGACGGCTCTGGGACGCAGCCACTTCGACGTACTGTTCCGCCAGGTCGGCCACCTGACCCTGTGCTTCGACGGCGACGCCGCCGGACGCCGCGCCGCTTCGCGCGCGCTGGAACAGGCCCTGCCGGTGATGCAGGGCATGCGCGAAGTCCGTTTCCTGTTCCTGCCCGAGGGCGACGACCCCGACAGCCTGGTGCGCCGCGAAGGCCTCGCTGCCTGGGAACGGCTGCTGGAGCAGGCCCTGCCGCTGTCCGAGGCCCTGGTGCGGCTGCTGCGCGAAGAGCACCCCACCGAGACTGCCGAGGGGCGCACGCATTTCGCCCACGCCGCGGTGCGCCGCATCGCCACCGCACGCGATCCGCTGTTCCGCGAACTGCTGTGCGAACGCGTCGCCGAGGAGAGCCACCTCCCGCGCGAGCGCCTGGAGGAACAGCTGCAGACCGAGACGGCCAGCGGCAGCGCCAGCTACGCAGCCGCAGGGGCCGCCGGGCGCGCCACAACCGGCCCTGCGAGCCCTCCCGAAGAAACGCCTTCGCCGTACGGCCCGCCTGTCAGTCGTCCCCGCGGCGAATCCGCGCCTTCGAGCGGGCGCCGCAGCACGACCCTGTGGGCCGCACTGCTCGCGCGCATCCTGCAGCACCCGGAACTGGACTGGGACACACCCGCCCTGCGCGAGCTGGCGGCCGCCAGCGGCGAGGCTTCCGGCACCCTCGGCCGACTGCTGGAAGCCCTGGGCGAGCAGCCGCGGCCGGATACCGCGCGGCTGCTGGAACGATTCCGCGAACACCCGCGCTTCGAACGCCTGCTGTCGCTGGCCAGCGCCGAGCTGCACGACGGCGAAGACGGGATGACCCGTCAGGTCGCACTGGACGCCGCCGACCAGCTGCTGCGGCGCCACTGCCGCGAACGCATCCGTGAACTCACCGCTTCCGGGAGTCTGGATACGGAACAACGCGACGAACTCGCGCGTCTCACCTCCATCCTGCAGGGCTGAAGGCGAGACCGCGCCACAGCCGCAGCCGCAACCCATGGCCCCTTGAAATCCCCGTTCGTGCCCGCATCCACTTGATTGCACGAACCATTTTTCGCGCGCCTCACGGGGCGAGCAATATAAGACACTTCTGCTATAATGCAGGGTTCACTTTTCGAAGCCGAACGACGAACCTCGGAGATCAGATCGCGATGAACCGTGAAGAGCAGCAATCCCAGCTCAAGGAACTCATTGCCAAGGGCAAGGAGCAGGGATACCTCACGTATACCGAGGTGAACGACCACCTGCCCGAAACCATCATCGACTCCGATCAGGTCGAAGACATCATCGCGATGATCAACGACATGGGCATCGAGGTCCATGAACAGGCGCCCGATGCCGACAGCCTGCTGCTGTCCGACGGCTCGGTGTCCGCCGACGAAGACGCCGAGGACGCGGTCGCCGCGCTGGCCTCCGCCGACAGCGACTTCGGCCGCACCACCGACCCCGTGCGCATGTACATGCGCGAGATGGGTACCGTGGAGCTGCTCACCCGCGAGGGCGAGATCCGCATCGCCAAGCGCATCGAAGAGGGCCTGATGCAGGTCCTGTTCGCGCTGGCCCACCATCCCGGCGCGATCGACAAGCTCATCAAGGATTACGACCAGATCGTCGAGAACGGCAGCCGCCTGACCGACCTGGTGGTGTCCTTCATCGAGCCCGACGGCACCAATGGCGAGGCCGTCGCCCGTGGCCTGGCCGAAGAGGTCGACGTCAAGGAGCAGCCTCAGCCGAAGAAGGAAGAGGCCGCCTCGCCCGAACTGGACGCCATCTCCGAGGCCGTGGACGAAGCCGACGAAGAGGCCGGCGAACCGGTGGACAACGGCCCCGACCCCGAAGAAGCCCGCCAGCGCTTCGAGAAACTGCGCGAACTGCACGCCCGCGCCCACGCCGCCTTCGAGGCCGGCGACATGGAAGCGTATGCCACCGCGCGCGAGGCAACCGCGAAGTACTTCATGGAGTTCAAGCTGGTGCCGCGCGTGGTCGACCAGCTGACCCAGGAACTGCACACGACCATCGACCGGATCCGCAAGCACGAACGCCGGATCATGGACATGGCCGTGAACCAGGCGCATATGCCGCGCAAGACCTTCATCGACGGCTTCCCGCGCAACGAGACCAACCTCAACTGGATCCAGGAAGTCCAGAAGGAAGGCAAGGGCAAGTACGTCAACGCCCTCGGTGATCTCGAGGACGACATCGTGCGCACGCAGAAGAAACTGGCCGAGATCGAGCGCGAGGCCAGCCTCAGCATCTCCGAGATCAAGGAGATCAACCGCCGCATGTCCATCGGCGAGGCCAAGGCCCGCCGCGCCAAGAAAGAAATGGTCGAGGCCAACCTGCGCCTGGTCATCTCCATCGCCAAGAAGTACACCAACCGCGGCCTGCAGTTCCTCGACCTGATCCAGGAAGGCAACATCGGCCTGATGAAGGCGGTGGACAAGTTCGAATACCGCCGCGGCTACAAGTTCTCGACCTACGCCACCTGGTGGATCCGCCAGGCCATCACCCGCTCCATCGCGGACCAGGCCCGGACCATCCGCATCCCGGTGCACATGATCGAGACCATCAACAAGCTCAACCGCGTCTCCCGCCAGATGCTGCAGGAGATGGGCCGCGAGGCCACGCCGGAAGAGCTGGCCGAGCGCATGGAGATGCCCGAGGACAAGATCCGAAAGGTGATGAAGATCTCCAAGGAACCGATCTCCATGGAGACCCCGATCGGCGACGACGAGGACTCCCACTTGGGCGACTTCATCGAAGACGAAAAGGTCGCCTCCCCGACCGAGTCCGCCGCGCAGGAAAGCCTCACCGAGGCCACCCGCGAGATCCTGTCCACGCTGACCCCGCGCGAGGCCAAGGTCCTGCGCATGCGCTTCGGCATCGACATGAACACCGACCACACCCTGGAGGAGGTCGGCAAGCAGTTCGACGTGACCCGCGAGCGCATCCGCCAGATCGAGGCCAAGGCCCTGCGCAAGCTGCGCCACCCGACCCGCGCCGAACTGCTGCGCACCTACATGGACGCCGAATAACCGGTACCTCGCGCCCGTCCCGCAGACGGGCCGCCCCTCCACTATGCGGCGCCCTGCCCCCTCGGGGTAGAATGGCGCCGCATCCGTTTGCGGCCCCGCTGCGAACCCACCCGAGCACCCGGGCCTGTAGCTCAGTTGGTTAGAGCAGGGGACTCATAATCCCTTGGTCGTCGGTTCGAGTCCGACCGGGCCCACCACTCGCTTGCGCTCGCGCCGGGCAGGTCGGACTATCCCTGTCGCGCGCCTGCCGGCGCACGCCGTTCCGGCCTCGCGAAGCCATGCTTCGCGTCGCTACGCGACCGGCCTCCACCCAACCGGGCCACCACTCGCTTGCGCTCGCGCCCCTCATCGTGAATCTCGATCTGTCCGTCCGGTTTACGCCGTCATCGCCCCATTCCTCGAATGGAGTCCCAGGACCCGTCCCGTTTTTGGTACCCGTGCGAGCAGGCGGGAGCGCACGGAAGCCACCGACTGGCCGGCGGGAGGCACGCCCTCGACTTCGACGACGCCCCGGGATGAATACTGCATCCGGTACCGCACCGCGGCTGCCTGCCTCGCCCCTGCAGGGCAAACAAGCCTCAGCCTGTCCGCGCATTTTACATCCCGGTTCGTAACCGTACGCAGCCAACTCACCAAGTTACTGAAAACAGGAAGGTGATCTTCTCTGGCCTGAGGCTTGCTAGGGCATTGGACAGGAACCCCCGAGAGAACGGTTTCACAAAACCCGCAGGGGCAACTTCCGAAAAGGCTTGCGATGCTGAACCTGGCCGCCGGACGGATGGGCCGGCTTCTCCAACAGCACCGTCCCCCCTACATCGATGGAGAAGAACACCATGAGGTTTGATATCGGACAGTCCCGACTCCTGGTTCCGGCCCTGCTGGCTGCGTCAATCGGCCTGACTGGCTGCGGCGGCGGCAGTAGCGGTGGCAGTAGCGGAGGGGACGACTCGACCGACGTCAACGTACTGCCCGAACATTTCGACTTCGGAGTCGTTACGGAGGGCAACCAGGAACACACGCCCCCGCGGCAATTCACCATCAGCAACGAAGGTTCGACGTCCTACGACATCTCGAACATGTATCTGGCAGGGCAGGATCCGAACGCCTTCATCCTGGACCAGGGCGGTGGTGACACCCCCTGCGACGCGCTGAGCCTGACACTCGACCCCGGCGACAGCTGCACCATTGCGGTGGCATTCGGCCCCGGCCAGCAGAATTTCGGCGAGCACCGGGCGCTGTTGATCGTGGAGAGCGACGATCCCAACGCCCCCTCGGTCGGGCATGCCGCCAGCCTGGACGGCGAATATGCCCATATTGATCCGGATCTCAACGTCCAGGTCAACCAGGTCAACGCGTGCCCGGGGGAGCTGGACAAAGCCTATATTTCCGTCATCGATCAGGCGGGATACCCGGTCAAGGGGCTGCACGAGGACCCTGCAAATTTCACGCTGGTGGAGAGCTCCGGCATGGAATCCCAACCGGTCCACGTCACCTGGATCGAAGAAAGCTTCACCAACCTCGCGTTCAGCGTCGCCATGGACTACAGCGCCAGTATCACCGACGTCCCCGGCGCGGAATCCAACATGAAAGAGGGAGCAAAGTTACTGGTCGACGCGATGCTGTCCGAGGATGAAGCAGACATCATCAAATACGCCACTGAGGTCGAGCTCATGACCCCGCAGTTCACTTCGGACAAAGGCGTGCTGGAAGCCGCGATCGACAAGGAACCCGACGGTGCCGGCGGTCGCACCGCCTTGTACGACGCCACCGTCGAGGCCATCGAGCGGACCACCGAACGCGACAAGGACCGCAAGGCCATCATCTCCCAGACCGACGGCATGGACAACGAGTCCGACGCCGATGTGGACGATGCGATCGAACTGGCCAACGCGGCCGGCATCCCCGTGTTCACCATCGGGTTCGGCGACTTCGACGAAGACCGGCTACGAAAGCTCGCGCGCGAGACGGGCGGCCTGTTCTACGAAGCGGCAGGTGACGAAAACCTTCAGCAGGTCTTTCAGCAGGTGACCAGCCTGCTGTTCAGCGATCAATACGAGATCGACTTCGATTCCGAACTTGAATATGGCGAGGAAGGCTCGCTCAGGGTCATCGTCGAGTACGAGAGGGACGGTATCGAGTTCTCCGGGGAGGGGGAGAGGGTCGTCCACGCTTGCCAGTAAACGTCCTCGGCGTCATCCCGGGTCCCCTTTCGGTACGGGACCCCGGGTCCGCCCGCTACCGACGGCTCAGGGGTCCCTCGAAATCAGGCCGCCTCGGCGTCGATGAGGCCCCGCTGGAGGTCGATGGTGATCCGCTTGCCCTCGATGACCGTGGCGCAGGCCAGCAGGAAGAGCTCCACGAACTCGTTTCGCTCCTCCTCGGGTATTTCCGTGGAGGCATTGAAGGTGCCGAACATGGTGTCGTGGGCACCGGCCGTGTAGAGGATCAATCGCTGCATGGCGTCCTGGTCGTCCGGCGAGGGTGCGGCGGTGTCCAGGGTCGGCTCGCCCACCTTTTCCTTGATGGTGGAGTAGAGGTGAAACAGGTACTCCGCCGCGCTCTGGCGCCCCCGCCGGTCCTGCAGGGTGAAGTTGGCGGAGACCTCCTGGCCACTGCGTGCGCGCAGCACGATGTATTTCGACTCGGGCTGATCGTCGGCGTACGGATTCAGGATATCGGCCACGGTGTCTCCGGATCGGGATGGGCGAACGACCCCGGAGGGTACGAGACACCCCGGGAGATTTCCACGGCGGCCGCGCCTGCCGAGGGGTTATCCACCCCGATGCCCGGGCGATGTGCGGGCAGCTTCATCCAGCAGGGATGTCCGGCGCCTCGAGCCAGCGGTGCAGGCCACCGCCGCGGCGGATGCGGCGGCCGGCGGCGGTTTCGAGGCGGCCGGGGCGAGGTTCCAGCAGGGTGAAACGGCGGCTGGCGCGGGTGATGGCGGTGTAGACCAGCTCGCGGGTCAGGATCGGGCTGTCGGTGTCCGGCAGGATCAGGGCCACGTGGTCGAACTCGGAGCCCTGCGCCTTGTGCACGGTCAGGGCGAAGGCGGACTCCACGCCCTCCAGGCGGTTGGGCGGGATCCAGCGCACCCGGCCGTCGGTGGCGAGGAAGGCCACCCGCAGCACCCGCGACTCCGGCCCGGAGATGGCTGCGTCGCCCTGCGGCCCGTCCTCGCCCGCGGCCAGCCAGCGTGGCACGGCCAGCGCGATGCCGATGTCGCCGTTGATCAGGCCCAGGGCGTAATCGTTACGGGTGACGATCACCGGCCGCCCCTCGACCCATGTGCCCTCGCCCGCCAGCAGGCCCCGCTCCCGCAGCGCCGCCGCGATGCGGCGGTTCAGCTGCTCCAGCCCCCGGGGGCCGCGACGCACCGCGCACAGCAGCTGGAAATGCCCGTGCGCCTGCAGCACCTCGCGCGCCCAGTCCTCCCATGCACCGCGCGCGGCCCCGCCGGCCGGCCGCAGCCGCGCGAGGGCCTCGAGGTAATGGCGATACCCGGCGGCCTCGCGCTGCGGATCGCCATCCAGCACCCGCGCCAGCCAGCCACGCCCGTCGCCGGCCTCCAGGGTCAGCCGGTCCACCGCGCCATCGAGGGTGGGCAGGCGCACCTCCCCGGCCCGGCCCTCGTTGACCGCGGTGGCCAGCTGGCCGATGCCGCTGTCGGCATCGAAACGATGGCTGTGGCGCAGCATCACCACGTGCTGGTCCAGCGCCTGGCCGGCGCCGTCCTGCAGCGCGGTCGGGATCTCCGCGCCGGCATGTGCCTTCAGCCAGGCCACGGTCTCCGGGGTGTAATGGCCGTCGGATGCGCGGGCACAGAGTTCACCCATCACCGCGCCGGCCTCCACCGAGGCCAGCTGGTCGCGATCACCCAGCAGGATCAGGCGCGCGTGGCGCGGCACCGCCTCCACCAGCGCGGCCATCAGTTCCAGATCGATCATCGACGCCTCGTCCACCACCAGCACGTCCACCGGCAGCGGGTTTGCCGCATCATGGCGGAAGCCGCGCGCCCCCGGTCGCGCCCCCAGCAGCCGATGCAGGGTCACCACCCCGGCGGGGATGCGGCTGCGCAGGCGCTCGCCGTCGGGCAGGGCCTCGAGGTTCAGGCGGTCCAGCGCCCCGCCCACCGAGGCATTGAGCCGCGCGGCCGCCTTGCCGGTGGGCGCGGCCAGACGGATGCGCAAAGCCTCGCCGTCGCCCTGCAGGCCCTGCAGCAGAGCCAGCAGGCGCAGCACGGTGGTGGTCTTGCCGGTGCCGGGACCGCCGGTGATCACGCCGAAGCCGCTGCCGGCCGCCAGGGCACAGGCGATGCGCTGCCAGTCCGGGCCGCCCCCCGGTGCCGCGGCGGGAAACAGCCGGTCCAGCCATTGCCGGGTGCGGGCGGGATCCAGGGCCTCGCGCCAGGCGGGGGCGTCTTCCAGCCGGGCGCGCACCGCCTCGCCCACCCGGCGCTCGGCCTGCCAGTAGCGGCGCAGATAGAGCTGGCCCCGGGCACGGACCAGCGGGCTGGCACCCGGCGCGTCGTCGGCGCACAGCCGCGCGTCCGCCAGCGCCTGTTCCAGTTCCGCCCGGGTGGTTCCGCGCAGGGCCTCGGAGGGCAGCACCGCGGTGGCCGCCTCGCCCTCGGGCGGCAGCGCCAGGGTACGGTCGGGGGCCTCCAGCAACGCGTCCAGATCGAGACACACATGCCCGCGCCCGGCCTGATGGCTGGCCAGCGCCGCCAGCAACAGGGCCAGCGGATCCAGCTCCGGGAGTTCCTCGTGCAGCAGGCGCACCAGTGCGCGGTCCACGCCGCGCAGCCAGCCGGCCTGTTCCCATTCGGCCAGACGCGCGAGCACGCCGGCGGCGTCCGGCCGCGCTGCGGTGGCCGCACTCATGCCCCGGCCTCCGTGGAGCGCACCGCCGGGCGATCCGGACCCCGGGCGAAGGCGCGGTCCAGCCACTCGATCAGCTCGCGCGGCGGGCGCTGATGGAACACGCCCCGCCCCGGCGCATCCACCCCGCGCAGGAACAGATAGACCCCGCCGCCCATGTGCGTGTCGAAGTCGTAGCCGGGCAGGCGGGCCTTCAGCAGGCGGTGCAGCGCCAGGGTGTAGAGCACCAGCTGCAGGTCGTAGCGGTGATCCAGCACCGCCGCGTTCAGCTGCGCCGTGGTATAGGCCTCCGGCCCGGCACCCAGGCGGTTGGACTTGTAGTCGGCCACGTAATAACGCTCCCCGTGCCGGAACACCAGATCGACGAAGCCCTTGAGCATTCCGTTGATCCACTTGCGCCCGGCCGGCGAGCGCGACTCCCCGGGCAGGACATCACGGCGCACCGCTGCATCCAGGGTGTCGCTGTGCAGCCAGCGGGTCTCGAACAGGAACTCGAGCTCGGCCTGATAGCTGTCCAGCCCCGCCAGCGAGAATCCCGCAGCGCCGTCCAGCGGGAACTCGGCCGCCAGCAGCTGGTGCATCCAGGTCTGCAGCACCGGCACCCAGTCGTCCCAGCCGCGGGCACCACAGCGTCGCGCGACCTCGGCGTGCAGACGCGCGGGATCGCCGGCCACCCGCGCGAAGCCCTGCTCCCCGGCCCATTCCAGCAGGCCGTGCAGGAAGGTGCCGGGCTCCGGTCCGTGCGGGAAGTCGTGGTGCCCGCCGGCCGGGGCCGTGGTCACCGCCCCGGTGTCCGTCCCGGTGTCCACCCCGGGGTCACCATCGACGGCCGCGTCGACATCACGCGCGCCGGCGTCCTCGCGCAGGATGTCCTCCTCGGCGGTATCCGGCGCATCGGGGCCGGCATCGGCGGGCGCGGCACTGTCGTCCGGGCCCGGCTCCTCGCGCCGCGCGATGGCGCTGTAGCTGGCCACCCACCAGGGCTCGCGCACCCGGCGCCGCGGGACCCGCGCGGGCCCGGTGGCCGGCGCGGCCTCGCCCGCGCGGCAGCGTTCGACCGCCGGCGGCGGCAGCGGCTCCACCCGCACATGGCCGTCGTCGTCGCGCAGTTCCTCCATGCGCGCGGCCAGCGCCGGCGGCTCCACGCCCTCCGGACCGAACAGCAGGTAGCCGACGGCCGTGCGGTGCAGATCGCTATCCTTGCGGTTGCCGTGGCGCACGGGCGCGATCGCCATCCAGCAGGCGTGGCGGGCGCGGGTCATGCCCACGTACAGCAGACGCAGGTCCTCGGCCCGCTGCTCGCGCTGCTGGCGTTCCTTCGCCGCATCGTCCATGTGAAAACGCCACTGCGGGGCCGCGCCCGGCGAGCGGTCCAGGAACGGTACGTCCTTGCTGGTCACCTCGCGGAAACCGCAGACGAACGGCAGGAACACCAGCGGGTACTCCAGGCCCTTGGACTTGTGCAGGGTCACCACCTTGACCAGGTCCTCGTCGCTCTCCAGGCGCAGGACCTGCTCGTCGCCGGGTGCGAAATCCGCGTTGCGATGCTCGGCCAGGTGGCGGATCAGCGCCTGCTCGCCGTCCAGCTCGGCGTCCGCCTCCTGCAGCAGCTCGCTCAGGTGCAGCAGGTTGGTCAGCGCGCGCTCGCCGCCCTCGTCCGCCAGCAGGGCGCGCGGCACGTCGAAATCATGCAGCAGGGCGCGCAGCATCGGCAGCACCCCGCGCGCCTGCCACAGCCGGCGATAGGCGCGGAACTGTTCCACCCGCGCCTCCCAGCGCAACTCGTCCACGGTCAGCCGGTGCAGCTCCGGCAGCGGCAGTCCCAGCGTCGGCGTCGCCAGGGCCGCGCGCAGCAGCCGCTCGCTGGTGGGCTCGGCACAGGCGCGCAGCCAGCGCAGCAGGTCCCCGGCCTCGGGGGTGGTGTAGACCGAATCCCCGCCCGAGAGGTACACGCTGCGCACGCCCCGCTCGCGCAGCGCGCGTTCGATCTCGGCGGCCTCCTTGCGATCGCGCACCAGCACGGCCATGTCGCGCGGGCGCAGGCGGCGGAAGCGGGCCTCGCCCGCGTCCCCGCCCTCGACGAACCCGGTGTGACCATCCTCGCCGCCGTTCAGCAGCTCCACCATGCGGCTGGCACAGGCCGCCGCGGCACTCGCCCGCCAGTCGCGGATGCCCACCGGTTCGTCGCCGCCGGCCTGCCACAGGGTCAGCGCGGGCAGCGCGGTGCCGTGTTCCGTCAGGGTCTCGGAGCGACCGCGGGCGGTGACCGGATGGAACGGGAGCTCCCCGCCCCCGAAGCCGAACGCGCCGTCGGGCCAGGCCTCGGCACGGGCGAACAGGTGGTTGACGCCGGCCACCAGGGATTCCACCGAGCGGAAATTCTTCGGCAGGGTGTAATGCCGCCCTGCGGTGGCGTGGCGGGCACGCAGGTAGCTGTGGATGTCGGCCCCGCGGAAGCGGTAGATCGCCTGCTTGGGATCCCCGATCAGCAGCAGCCCGGTGGCGTCCGGGTTCTCCTCGATGCGGTACACCCGATCGAAGATCCGGTACTGGTCCGGATCGGTGTCCTGGAACTCGTCGATCAGGGCCACCGGGAAGCGCTCGCGCAGGGTGCGCGCCAGGGCCTCGCCATCGGGACCGTACAGGGCGTCGCGCAGGCGGGTGAGCAGGTCGTTGAAGCCGATCTGCGCGCGCTGCTGCTGGGCACGGCGAAAGCGCCGGTCGATCGCGGCCGCCGCGGCCTTGAGCAGGCGCTCGCTCTCGTCGGCACAGACCTCGGCGTGGTCGTTCAGCGCGATGAACGCCGGATGCAGGTCGGCCGGCAGGGACTGGCCCTTCTTGCGAAACCCCTCCTGCGCCATGCCGGCCGCGCTCATGCGCTCCAGCAGCGGAGTGCTGCCGCCGATGCGCGGCTGCAGCAGCCCCGGGGTATCCGCCCATTCGCGCATCGCCTCCAGCAGCTGCTCGGGTTTCTGGTATTTGTTCCCGTTCAGCACGTCACGATGCAGCTGGCGGAACTGCACCTCCACGGCCTCGCGGTCCTCGTTCCAGCGCTGCTTCATCGCCGCCAGCCGTTGCAGGCGGTCACCCAGCCAGGCGTTCAGCCCGTCCGGGGTGGTCAGCGCCTCGGTGGCCGGCGGCAGCGGTTCCACCCGCCCCAGCAGCGCGCGCACCTTGCCCAGCAGGGCCTCGGGGTGGGCACCCCAGGCCCCGCGCAGCAAAAGCAGGGCATCGACGCTCTGCGGATACATGAAACTGCGCCAGAAGTCCCGCGCCGCTTCGGCCAGCAGCTCGCGCTGGTCGGCCGCCAGCTCCTGACGGAACGGGCTTCCGGAGGCGAAGGCGTGTTCGCGCAGCACCCGCTGGCACCAGGAGTGGATCGTGGATACCGCGGATTCGTCCATCCACTCGGCGGCCACCTCCAGGCGCCGCGCCGCGCCCGCGCGTTCGTCCGGGTCCGGCCACTGCGCGCGCAGATCGAGATGGATGGGTTCGGCGCCGGCGACCTGCTCCGGCACCTCGGCACGGAACACCCGCGCGGCGGTGGCCAGGCCGTCGCGGATGCGCTCGCGCAGTTCCTGGGTGGCCGCCTCGGTGAAGGTCATCACCAGGATCTGCGGCGGCGTCAGCGCCCCGCAGCCCTCGGGCAGCGGGCCGTGTCCCAGCACCAGACGCAGGTACAGCGCGGCGATGGTGTAGGTCTTGCCGGTACCGGCGCTGGCCTCGATCAGCCGCGAGCCGTGCAGGGGCAGCGCCAGCGGATCCAGCTCGCGCACGTCCTCATGGGTGTCCGTCCCGGGCGCGGGGGTCATGCCGTCTCCTCCCCGGTGCTCAGGCTGTCGAACAGCGGGCGATACAGGCGCGTGCTCCAGTGCGCCATCGCCGGATCCGCCAGCAATGCCTGCGGATCCGGCCAGGCGCGCGCCAGCGCCGGGCGCCGGGCCAGTTCGCCGGCCTCGTGGTAACCGTCCCCTTCCAGCACGCGCAGCGCGGCCGCGTGCGCATCCCGCTCTTCATCCTCGGCCCGCAGCCAGGCCCCGGCCACCAGAGCCGCCAGCGGCAGCGGGCGTTCCAGCGCGGCGGCCCAGCCTTCCAGCAGGGTCTCCAGATGCGCACGGGCGGTGGCCCGGTCGAGGGCCACGAAACGGCACTCGGTATCCAGGCCCACCAGACGGGTCTCGACATCGGCACGCGCGGCGCAGGCGACCAGGTGACGCACCCAGGCGCCCGTCAGCTTGTCGATGCGCCAGGCCTTCTTGTCCTTCAGCCGGCTGACCGTGGATTCCAGCTGCAGGGCCGCCTCCTGCGGGGCGTCTTCCGGCGGGATCCGCAGCGCGGCCGGCAGGGCCTCCAGCTGCCAGCCCGCCGCCGCCACGCGCACCGCCGGCAGCACCGGGGCCCGCCGCGGGAAGGCCTGCAGGGGTTCGGCGATGCGTTCCAGCAGCCGCTCGGCGTCCCCGATCAGTTCCGTGCGCTGCAGCTCGCCGGCCGCCCCCAGCGGCAGGTGCCCGGCGCGCAGCAGACGGCGGGATTCCGCCTCCAGGGTCGGGCGACGCCGCTGCAGCCAGGCCTGCGCGTCCTCGTCCGCCCCGATCTCGCCGTCCTCCAGGGCCGTGGCCACCAGCCGCTGGCGCAGCTGCCAGCCCTCCAGCCCCGCCACGCCGAACGGCTCCAGGTCCTCGGTCGCGCCCGGGTCCTCGTCGAAATGCACGCCCAGACGCTGGCCAAAGAACACCTCGACCGGGTCCTTCAGCAGCCGCACCAGGGTCTCCGGCCCGAGCACGGCGTCCTCCGCCTCCGGCGCGGGGGGTGGCAGGGTTTCGTCCTCCGCCGGCGCGTCCTTTGGCGCCGCGCCCGCCGCCGGGGCGGCGTGCACCGCCTCCCATTCGGCGGCATAGGTGAAATGCGCAGAAGCCTCGCCCGCCGGCGGGAAATTCGCCGGCGCGAAGGGCTGCAGCGGGTGTTCGATCGTCAGTTGCTGTAGCAGGGACGCCTCGCCCGCCGGCTGCCAGCCGGCTGCCAGATGGTCGCGCAGCTGGGCCACCAGCACCGACGGCGGACGCGGTTCGTTGTCGCGCACGCTGCGCCCCACCCAGCTGACATGCAGATGGTCACGCGCCGACAGCAGGGCCTCGAGGAACAGGTAGCGGTCGTCCTCGCGCCGCGAACGGTCGCCGGGGCGGTAATCGCGGGTCATCACGTCGAAATCCACCGGCGTCGGGCGCCGCGGATAATCTCCGTCGTTCATCCCCAGCAGGCAGACCACCCGGAACGGGATCGCACGCATCGGCATCAGGGTGCCGAAGTTCACCGCCCCGGCGAGAAAGCGCTGCCCCACCCCGGCCTCCTCCTGGCTCGCCAGCCACTGCTCGCGCACCACGGTCAGCGGCAGGGCCTCGGTCAGGCCGGCGGCGTGGCAGTCCTCGCGCCACTGCTCCAGGGCGTCTTCCAGCCGCCGCAGGCTCAGCAGCTCGTCCTCGTCGTGCCCCTGGAAGAAATCCTGCAGCAGTCCGTGCAGCAGCGCGGCCCAGTCCTCGGGGGCATGCGCGGTACGCAGCATGTCCCAGGCACCGGACAGGGCCTCGATCAGGGCATCCAGCGGCCCCAGCAGCGCTGCGGCCAGGCCGCCGCTCTCGGCGAACGGCTCGATTGCCTGCCAGGCCTCGCCGTCGCCCACCGCGTAACCCAGCAGCATGCGCCGCAGGCCGAAGCGCCAGGTGTTCTGCTCCAGCCCCTCGGGCAGCCCCAGGCCGGCGCGCTGGCGGGCATCCAGCCCCCAGCGCACGCCGGCGGCCTCGGCCCAGCGGTGCAATGCCGCCAGATCGTCCTCGCCGAGACCGAAACGCCGCCGCACCGCGGGCACGTCCAGCAGGTCCAGCACCTCGCTCACGCCGATGCGGCTCTCGGGCAGGGCCAGCAGGCGTTCCAGCGCGATCAGGACCGGGTCGCGCCCGCGCGGCCCCTGATCGGCCAGGGTGTAGGGGATGTGCCCGGGTTCGTCGGGCCCGTGCTGACCGAACACCGCGTCGATGTACGGGGCATACACGTTGATGTCCGGCACCATCACGATCACGTCGCGCGGGCGCAGGTCGGGGTCGGCGTCGAACAGTGCCAGCAGGCGGTCATGCAGGATCTCCACCTCGCGCAGCGGGCTGTGCGCGACGTGGAAGCGTACCGAGGCGTCGGCCGGGTCCACCGGCGGCCAGGCCTCGCGGGTCTCGCCCAGCGGGCGCAGCGCGCGGATGTCCTCCTGCAGCTGGTGCAGCAGGCAGGCCTCGCCGTGCGGCTCGAAGAAATCGATGCGCTCCCAGTCCAGCCCCTCCAGCACGCGGTTGCGGGCGGCCGGCTCATCGTGTTCATCCAGCAAGGCGATGTAGTCGCGCCCCTGGCGCCCCCAGGCGGCCAGCAGCGGATGGGCGTGGCTGTGCAGCGTGGTTTCGTCCAGCACCTCGGGCATGTCCGGGCGCCGCGCCTGACGCCGGCGGCGGGCGCGCAGCAGGTCGCGGTCGGCCACGATGTCGGCCCAGTAGTGCTCGCAGGGGTTGTGCACGCAGACCAGGATCTGACATACGCCCGCCAGCCCCTCCAGCGCCTCCAGGATCTGCCCCGGCATGGAGGAGATGCCGAACACGATCAGCCGCCGCGGCACCCCGGCGGGGCGCTGCTCGAGATCCGCCACCGCCCGCATGTAGCGCTCGTGCACCGCAGAGCGGCTGACCCCTGCGTGTTCGTCGCCCACGTCGTCCAGCAGGGCCCGCCAGAGCTCGGCCTGCCAGCGCTGCTCCGGGGCCAGTTCGGGCTCCTCGCCGCGCGCCCCGCGCAGCACGTCACGGCCGTCGGCCCAGTCCGCCAGCCAGTCGGCACGGTACACCTGATACTGGTCGAACAGATCGGCCAGACGCTCGGCCAGCTGGTAACGCTTGCGCAGGTCGCCGCCCGCCTCCGGGCCGTCGTCACGCAGGAATTCGGCCAGCGGGGCAAAGGCCGGGCGCTGCAGCAGCGCCGGCAGCAGGCGCATCAGCCGCCACAGCAGCGGGCGCTTGGCGAACGGGGATTCCAGCGGCACCGCCTCGGCACCCAGCACCGCGCGATAGGCGGACCAGATGAAGCGCGAGGGGAGCTGCATGTCCAGCGCCGCGGCGATCCCGCAGCCGGGCGGATCAGCATCCGGATCGGCCGCCAGCGCGTGCCGCAGCCACTGCGCCATGCCGTTGCTCTGCACCAGGATGGTCTCGTTCTCCAGCGGCGCCGGCGGCGCCCGCCGCACCCACTCGACCACCAGCGAGCGCAGCGACTCCAGACGGTTGCCGTGCAGCACCACCATCCCTGGCTGCAGTTCCTCGCTCGCCTCCACGCCCGCTCCTGCCGCTGTCCGTCGTCGTGCCGGCTACCGTCGCAAAAGCCCGGGGGGCTGTCCAGCCACCCCGCCAGTCAGCGTTCCCTCCTCGTCACAGTGGTCAAGGAAACACTGATCAATGAGGCTGTGACGTCCCTGTGGCTCAGGTAAACTCGGGGACATGATTGCGGATTCCGGAACGTTCATGCACACGCGTCTGCCCCGCCTGCTCAACCTGGCGCTGGCGGTCATGCTGGCGTGGATGACGGCCGGGCTGGTATGGCTGATGCTTGCCCCGGAGGGGGTTCTGCCACCCCCGGATCCCGCCGCAGCACCCACCGACACCACACATTCTTCATCACCGGCCAGCGCGACGACGGAAGCAGGCGAGGACCGAGCTTCAGGATTCAGTCGCAGCGCGCGTCATGAACCTTTCGGCCCGCTCGAAACCGCCACGCCCGCGCCAGTCGAACAGGCGCCCGAAACCCGGCTGCAGCTGGATCTGAAAGGTGTCCTGGCCGATGGCCATGGCGACGGAACCGCGTTCATCGCGGCTGGCGGCGGGGACATCGAGCTCTACCGGCCCGACGATACCATCGGAGAGCAAATGGCCACGCTGGACCAGGTGCACCCCGATCATGTGGTGCTACTGCGGGATGGCCGACACGAGATCCTGCGACTGCCACGCGGTGAGGATCCGCGCATCGCGGGCAACGGTGCGGACCGGAGTGCGGAGCCTTCGCCTGCAACGAGTTCGGCCGACGGTCGTATCAGTCGCGACCGCTGGCTCAACGATCCCGAACGGGTCATGGACGCCGTACGCGCCCGCCCCGTCATTCGCCAGGGATCGCTGGCCGGACTCGAAGTCCGGCCCACGCGCAATCGGCGCGACTTCGAGCGAACCGGCCTGCGCCCCGGCGACATCATCACCTCGGTCGGAGGGCGAGAGATCTCCGCGATCGAGGACCCCGAAACCCTGCTCGCGGACCTGCAGGACGCGCGCCGGGTCGATATCACCGTCGAACGCGACGGCCAGGCCCGTTCGCTCAGCATCGAGTTTACCGAATGAGACTCCGCCCGTCCCTCGCCAGCGCATGGCTGACCGCGGCCCTGCTGGCCACCCCGGCCGCGCCGCTGGCCGCCGACACACTCACGCTCAACCTGCGCGACACCGACATCCACAACCTGATCGATCTGGTGGCCGAAGAAACGGGCACCAACTTCATCGTGGATCCCAGGGTGCGGGGCGAAGTCACGGTGGTTTCCAGCCGTCCGGTCGCGCGTGACGAACTCGAGGACCTGTTTCACGAGATCCTGGATATCCATGGCTTCGCGGCCGTGGAGGGTGACGGCGCGACCCGGATCATCCCGGATGGTCAGACCACGCAGGAGCCCACGCCCCTGCTGACCCCGGATGCCGAAGCCCCGGACACCCGGGGTGCGTCGATCGTCACCCACGTCATCCAGGCGCGCCATGTCGACGTCACCCAGCTGGTGCCCGCATTGCGCCCTCTCCTCCCCCAGAGCGGCCACATGGCCGCCTCCAGCGGATCCAACACGCTGCTGATTTCCGCAACCCGTAACAACATCCGCCGCCTCCAGCGGATCGTCGAACGCATGGATCGCCCCATGGACACGGAGTTCGATGTCATCGAGCTCGAACATGCACGCGCCGGGGACCTGACCGAACACCTGCGCGAACTGATGCCGGGACGCCCGGGCGAGCTCCAGGATGCCCGCGCACAGGCCGACCCGCGCAGCAACGCCATCATCCTGTCGGGGGACGAAACCGACCGCCTGCGCATGCGCGGCCTGATCGCCCAGCTGGACCGCGAGGTTCATCGGGGCAATACCCGGGTGCACTACCTGCGCTATGCCCGCGCGGAAACCGTCGCGGAACTGCTGCGCAGCATCGCGGAGCACGATCCGGGCATGGAAACCGAGGACGGCGACGGCCCGCGCGTTCACATCGAGTCCCACGAAAGCACCAACGCTGTGGTCACCTCGGGCCCGGCGGAGCGCCTGCGTGATTTCGACGACATTATCGACCAACTCGATATCCGGCGCGCCCAGGTCCTGGTCGAGGCCGTGATCGCGGAGGTTTCCTCCGACCGGGTCGAGGAACTGGGCGTCCAGTGGGGCGCGATCGGCAGCAGCGCCGCCGGAGTCCTGAGCTTCTCCGAGAGGCAGACCGGCATCGTCGATCTGGCTGCCGGGATCGATGCCTACCTCGGGGGCGAGGTGGCCAGCCCGCCGGGGCTCAGCGACGGGCTGACGGTCGGCGGCGCGGGCCAGTCCGGAAACAACGCCATTGCCGGTCTGGTGAACATGCTGCAGCGCGACAGTGCCACCAACATCCTCTCGACCCCCAGCCTTCTCACGCTGGACAACGAGGAGGCCGAGATCGTGGTCGGCCAGAACGTACCGTTCGTGGTCGGGCGCTCAATCGAGGACTCCGGACAGGCCTTCGACACCATCCGGCGCGAGGACGTGGGGGTCAAGCTGCGCGTGCGTCCGCAGATCAACCAGGGCAACGCGGTGCGCATGGAGATCGAACAGGAGGTCTCGCAGCTGGCGCCCGGCACCGCGGGTGCCGCCGACCTGATCACCAACACCCGCACACTGACCACCCATGTCCTGGTGGATGACGGCGACATGCTGGTCCTCGGCGGGCTGATCGAGGAGCAGCAGACCGACCAGGAAGCCGGCGTCCCGGGGCTCGGGAATATCCCGGGCCTGGGCCGGCTGTTCCGCGCCGACCGCAACCAGACCGAAAAACGCAACCTGATGGTCTTCCTCCACCCGCGCATCGTCCGGGACAGCGCCGACGGCGCCGAACTCACCAGCGAGAAGTACAGCTTCATCCGCGCCGAACAGCTGCGCGAACGAGCCCGCACCCGGGGCCGCGGCGACACCACACCGGTCCTGCCGCAATGGGACCGGCTGACCGAGCTGCCCCCGGCCTTCGAAGAACTGCATCCGGCTTACGCCACCGACCATGCTGACTGAACAGGCCCCCGACCCGAGCACGGAAGACGACTTCAGCGTCGGCTACGGCTTCGCCCGGCGCGTCGGCGCCGTTCCGGGCGAGGTCCGCGGCGGCGAGCGGGAAATCATTCTCCATCCACGAGCGGACCCCGAGGGACTGGCCGAGCTCCGGCGACGCAGCGCCGAGCCGCTGCGTCTGCACCCGGTTGACGAGGCCACCTTCGAACGGCGCCTGCGCGAACGTTACGAGTCCAGCTCCTCGGACGCGATGCAGTCGATGGAAGGACTGGACGACAGCCTCGACCTCTCCAGTGTCGCGGAATCGCTGGGCGAGCCCCGGGACCTGCTGGAGACCGAGGACGATGCCCCCATCATCCGGCTGATCAACGCACTGCTGACCGAGGCGGTCCGCGAGAACGCCTCCGACATCCATGTCGAACCGTTCGAGAACCGCCTGGCCGTGCGCATGCGCGTGGACGGGATACTGCGCGAGGTCCTCACCCCTCCGGCAGGGCTGGCACCTCTCATCGTCTCGCGCATCAAGGTGATGGCCCGTCTGGACATCGCCGAAAAGCGCCTGCCGCAGGATGGCCGCATCTCCCTGCGCATCGCCGGGCGGCCGGTGGACGTGCGCGTCTCCACCCTGCCCTCGGGCCATGGCGAACGCATCGTGCTGCGACTGCTGGACAAGCAGGCCGGACGCCTGGACCTGGCCCATCTGGGCATGGAGGCACAGACCCACGCGGTCCTGGAGCGGATTGTCACGCGGCCGCACGGCGTCGTGCTGGTCACCGGCCCCACGGGCTCCGGCAAGACCACCACCCTGTATGCCGCCCTCACGCGACTGAACGACCGCAGCCGCAACATCCTCACCGTGGAAGACCCGATCGAGTACTACCTCGACGGGATCGGCCAGACCCAGATCAACAGCCGCATCGACATGACCTTCGCACGCGGGCTGCGCGCCATCCTGCGGCAGGATCCCGACGTGGTCATGGTCGGCGAGATCCGCGATCTGGAAACCGTGCAGATCGCGGTACAGGCCAGCCTGACCGGGCATCTGGTCTTTTCCACCCTGCACACCAACACCGCGATCGGGGCGGTCACGCGCCTGCGCGACATGGGCGTCGAGCCCTTCCTGCTGTCCTCGACGCTCAACGGCATCCTGGCGCAGCGCCTGGTGCGGGTCCTGTGCCCCGAATGCCGCGAGCCGTATCCCGCAAGCGCTCGCGAATGCGCCCTGCTGGGACTGGAAGACCCCGGCGACGACCCGGCACCCACGCTCCATCGGCCCCGCGGCTGTCCCGCCTGCAACGAGCTCGGGTATCGCGGCCGGACCGGGATCTACGAACTGGTGGAGATCGACGACACCCTGCGCGGCCTGATCCACGACAACGCCGGGGAGCAGGAAATGACCCGGGCCGCCCGGCAGCACAGCCACAGCCTGCGCGCGGACGCCCGCCGCCGTGTCCTCGACGGCACCACCAGCCTCGAGGAAATGCTGCGCGTCACCCAGGAGGACTGACGCCATGCCCGCATTCGAATATCAGGCCCTGGATGCCGGGGGACGCACGCGCAAGGGTGTCACCGAGGGGGACACCGCGCGCAGCGTGCGGGCGCAGCTGCGCAGCGACGGCCTGACCCCGCTGGAACTGCGCGAGATCGACGATGCCGGCCCGCGGCCGGCCACCGTTGGCCGTTCCGCGACCGGCGGCCGGAGGCACATCGGCCCCCTGGACCTGGCCCTGGCCACCCGGCAGATGGCTACCCTGGCGCGTGCCGGGCTGCCGGTGGAGGAATGGCTGGCCACCGTCGCACGCCAGAGCGAAAAACCGCGGGTGCGCAACATCCTGCATGCGGTGCGCACTCGCGTCATGGAGGGACACTCCCTGGCCAGCGCGCTGGCCGGCTTTCCCCGGGTGTTCCCCGAGATCTACCGCAGCACCGTCGCCTCGGGCGAGGCCTCGGGGCACCTCGACCGGGTACTGGAACGCCTTGCCGAATATCTGGAGAGCCGGCACGCGCTGCGCCAGCGGGTGCTGCTGGCCCTGATCTACCCGATCGCCCTGACCGTGGTCGCCATCCTGGTGACCGTCGGCCTGGTGGTCTACGTGGTGCCCGAAGTAGTCCAGGTCTTTGACGGGCTCGACCAGGAGCTTCCGGCGATCACGCGGGGGCTGATCGCCACCAGCGATGCCCTGCGGGACTGGGGCCTGGCGGGACTGATCGTCCTGGCGGCCCTGACCGGACTGCTGGCCTGGGCGCTGCGCCACCCCGGCCCGCGCACGCAGTACCACCGCCTGCTGCTGCACCTCCCCCTGGTGGGACGTCTGATCCGCGGCATCAATACGGCACGCTTCGCGCGCACCCTGAGTATCCTGTCAGCCAGCGGGGTGTCCCTGCTGGAGGCCCTGCGCACCGGATCCGAGGTAGTCTCCAACCGGCCCATGCGCATCGCGATCGAGAACGCGTCGCTGCGTATCCGCGAGGGCAGCAGCATCGGCCGGGCTCTGGAGGACACGGGTTTCTTTCCCCCGATCACCGTCCACCTGATCCGCAGCGGCGAGTCCAGCGGCAATCTCACCGAAATGCTGGAACGCGCCGCCGAAACCCAGGAGCAGGAGGTCGAATCCCGCATCAGCCTGAGCATGGGGCTGTTCGAACCACTGCTCATCCTGACCATGGGCGGGGTGGTGCTGACCATCGTCCTGGCGATACTGCTGCCCATATTCGAACTCAACCAGCTGGTGAACTAGAGCCATGAAACACTCCCGTCGCAATACCGGTTTCACCCTGATCGAAGTCATGGTGGTGGTCGTGATCCTCGGCATCCTCGCCGCCATCGTGGTCCCGCGCGTGATGGACCGGCCGGACGACGCCCGCCTGACCAAGGTCAAGCAGGACATCCGGACGATCGAATCCGCGCTCAATCTCTATCGCCTGGACAACTTCCGCTATCCCAGCACCGACCAGGGTCTGGAGGCGCTGGTGGAGCCACCGACGAGCGGCCCCGAACCCGCCCAGTATCGTGACGGCGGCTACATGGACCGACTGCCGAACGACCCCTGGGGCAACGAATACCAGTACCTGCATCCCGGACGCCACGGCGACTTCGACGTGTTCAGCTTCGGCGCCAACGGGCGGCGTGGTGGCGAGGGCATCGAAGGCGAGATCGGCAACTGGAACATCGACGACCTGTGACGCGGGCCCGGCAAGTTACGGGTTTCACCCTGCTGGAGGTCCTGGTGGTGATGGTCATCATCGGCGTGCTGGCCGGCGCTGCGCTTCTGTCCACCGGCCAGCTGGGCGGAAGAGCCCTGGAACAGACCGGACACCAGCTGGCCGGACAGATCGAACTCGCCCGCGATCAGGCGCTGCTGACCGGCCAGCCACTGGCGATAGGGGTCGCCCGTGAACGACTTGCCGTCCTCGAACGCCAGTGGCTGGACGACCGCCAGGTCACCTGGGTCCCGGTGGAGCAAGGTCCGCTGGCGCCTCGTGATCTGGGATCGCTGGGCCTGGAGCCCCGCCTGTGGATCGACGACCGTCGCGCCAGCCTGAGCGAGCGCCCCGAGGAAAACCTCATCACCATCAACAGTGCCGGCGACATCCAGGCGTTCGAACTGATCCTGCAGCGCGCGGGCGATGAAGCCTCGCTGCGCCTGCACAGCGATGGTACACGCCGGGTCCGCATGGATCGGGAGAACCGGTGATGGGCAGCCGCGGCTTCACCCTGCTGGAGCTGCTCGTGGCCCTGGTGGTGCTCGCCGTGGCGCTCGGGGCGCTGATCAAGGCCGGCAGCGAACACGCGCGCAACACCGCTTATCTGCAGGAGCGCGCCCTCGCCGAGTGGGTCGCGGCCAACGTGCTTGCCGACTACGAAGCGGGTCTGTTGCCGGCGGAACCGGGAACCCGCCGAACTTCCGAGACCCTGGCCGGGCGCGAATGGGAGGCACGGGTGGAGATCGAAAACCGCCAGTTCGACGCCCCGCTGGAGCTGCCACCGGTACGCCGGATCGAGATCCGGGTATGGCCGACCGGCGGCGATCCGGATCACCCGCTGGGGCGCGAGACCGGTTATGCACTGCCCTGAACGCAGCCAGTGCGTACGCACACGCGGGCCAGGCCGCGCGGACGGGTTCACCCTGCTGGAGCTGCTGGTGGCCGTGGGGATCTTCGGGATCGTCGGCCTGCTGGCGATCGGCGGCTTGCGCAGCGTGCTCGATGCGGACGAAGCCACGCGCGAACAGACCCGTCGGCTCGCCGACCTCCAGATCACCCTGGCCACCCTCGAACGCGATCTGCGCCATGCGGTACCCCTGCGCCCGCGCGACGGGTTCGGAGATCGCCAACCCCCGCTACGCTACAGCCCGGTCACCGACCCGCAGCAGCTCGAATTCGTGCGCGCGGGCCTGGGGGGCCACGAACGCCTGGGACGCGTGGCCTGGCGGATCGGCGAGGAAGGCCTGGAGCGCATCACCTGGCCGAGCGTGGACGGGGCCCCGCAAGAAAGCGAACGGCGGCGCCGTTTCCTTCCCCCGCAACCCGGCGAGGACGGGCATGCCGAACCACCACGGGTCCGTTTCGATTTCCTGCACCCGCGTACCGGGGAGGAAATCGATGCCTGGCCACCGCTGGAAACCGGCCACGAGGCGAGCCTGCCCGCGATGGTCCTGGTGCGTCTCGAGGTCCCCGGCCTGGGCGAGATCGAACGCCGTATCCCGCTGACCGGGGCACGACCATGATGCGCCCCGGGCATCAAAGCCAGGCCGGGGCCGCCCTGATCACCGCCTTGCTGGTGGTCGCCATCGCCACGGTCACCGCCGCCACCATGGCCCTGCGCGACCAGCAGCAGATCCATCGCGCGACCCTGCTGCAGGAACAGGACCGCGCGCGCCAGCTCAATCGGGGTGCGGAAGCCGTCGCAATCCATCTGCTGGAAGAACAGCGCGACCTGACGGAACTGCCGTGGGAGGGTTGCCAGTCACCCCCCATCCCGATCGAGATCGAGGGCACGACCGTTACCGGACGTCTGGACAACCTCCACTGCCGGTTCAATCTCAACAGCCTGGGTCGCGCCGGGGAGCCCCCGCTGCAGGCCTTTGCCGCGCTCGTCGACGATGCGCTGAGAGAAACCGACGGGCGCGGCGTCAACGGGCGCCGGATCGCGATGGCCGTGCACGACTGGATGAATCCCGAGACCGACGACCCGGTGTACCGCGGCCTGGAGCCGCCGCGCCTGAGCGGCAACCGCCCCATGCGTCTCGCCTCGGAACTGCTCCAGGTGGATGGCGTGAATGCCGAAACCTGGCAGGCCCTGGCACCGCTGGTCACGGCCCTTCCGGGCACCGACAACCACATCGACCGCGAACATGCGCCGGATGCGGTGCGCCGCGCCGCCGGGACCGACCCCCTGGCCGACACCACGGCGGCCGGCGAGCCGCACGCCCCCCGATATTTCCGTCTGCAACTGGTTGTGCGCACGGGCGGACGCGAATATTTTCATTGTGCAGTGATCGACGCCCCCAACGGTCGGACCGTGCTGCGCGAACTGACCCCCTGCGAGCCATGACCATGATCGCCACCCGAGGCACGGCCGACTGGCTGCTGTTCGAACTGCCCGAACCCGAGGATCTCGCTGGCCCGGAGAACGCCGGCGGAGCCCTGCGGTGGCTGCGCATCGCGCGTGACGGCGAGGTACAGTCCGGCGAGGCCACCGCGGCAGAACTCGCGGAACGGGTTCGGCCCGACCAGCGGCTGCTGGCGCTGGTCCCGGGCGAACGCGCCCCGCTGCACCGGGTGGCAGTACCGGGCAAATCCGCCCGTGTACGGCAGCGCGCCCTGCCCTATGCCCTGGAAGAACGTCTGAGCGAGGACCTGGAGTCGGTCCACATCGTGCCCGGCCCGCCCCATGGCAGCGAAACAACCGCCTGCGTGGTCGCCCTGCGCCATCTGCAGCAATGGGAAGGCTGGCTGGCGGCGCGGGGGTTGGGGCATGCGCGTCTGATCCCGGACATCGCCCTGCTGCGCGGACTGGCCGACGGCGACCACCATTACGTCCTGGCCGGGGAGACGCGCTGTCTGCTGGTGCCGGCGGATGCCGAACCCCTGGCCCTCCCGCGCGATCTGGCGGCCTGGTGGTTGAAAACCCGCGAGCTGCCCGAGCCGGAACACCCCGGTCACGCGGATGCCGCTCCCCTGACACCTTCGTCCGGCTGGCAGGGGAGTCTTCTCGAACTGCTGGCAGCGAACCTGCGTTCCGGAACACTGGACGCCGGCCGCCTGCGTCGCTGGTTGCGCGCAGCCCGGCCGTTCGAACTCGGGACCCGCAGGCAACAAGACCGGGGGCGGTCGATCCTTCCGGGACCGGAATGGCGCCTGCCGGCGTCCCTGGCGGTGGTGCTCGGCCTGGCGTGGCTGGGAGGTCAATGGCTGCAGATCCACTATCTGGAACGGGAACTGGCCGCCACCGAGGATGCCATGGCCGAGGTCTTCGCCCGGGCGCTTCCCGAGCGTCGCATGGTCGATCCGGTCGGCCAGTTCGAGATCCTGCTGCGCGAACCGGAGACCGCCGCGGGCCCCGAAGGCATCACCAGTCCGCTGGCCGAACCGATCGCCCTGATCGCGGAACAGCTCGACGACGACACGCTGACCCTGCGCCATCTGCGCGGCGACGCCAACCGGCTCGAACTGGAACTCGACGGTCCCGGTCTCGCCGATATCGAACGCCTGCGCGAAAATCTGCAGCAGGCGATCGAACGACGCGTCCGCATCACCTCGGCCGAAACCGGCAACGACCGTGTCCGCGCCCGACTGATCCTGGAAGAGGAGCCATGAGGGAATACTGGAACAACCTGCGCGCGCGGGAACAGCACATACTGTTGCTGGGAGCCGGAGCCCTGGCCGCCGCCCTGGCCTTCCTGTTCCTGGTGGAGCCGACGCTGGAGGCCCGTCAGCAGGCGGAACAGCGACTGGCGGAAACACGCGCTCAACTGAGCTGGATGGAGGCCCGTGCGGAGACCGTGGCCGAACGCGCGGACACCGGCGAAACGACGCGCGGGCCCCGCACAGGCGGACGCTCCGGCGGTTCCCTGCTGGCCCACGTGGATGCCGCCGCACGTGCCGCCGGCCTGGCCGGCCCGCTGCAGCGGGTCCGGCCCTCCGGAGACGGGATCAGTGTGTTGCTGGAAGATGCGGCGTTCAACGAACTGATGCTCTGGCTGGGCGAACTGGAAACCGAAGACGGGGTGGTGCCGGTGCGCGTGTCGCTGGAGCGCGGCTCGCGCAGCGGCCACGTGAATGCTGAACTGCAGCTCGAACCGGCGGATCCCGACAATGGCTGATGCGCGTCGTTTCTGGCCCGTGGCCTTCGTGTTCCTCGTAGCCCTGGGGCTGGCCCTGGTAATCCGGGCGCCGGCCACGACCTGGGCCGCGGGGGCCGAACGCGTCGGCCTGATCCCCGACGGGATCCGATGGGAAGCGGTCCACGGCCGACCGTGGCAGGGCCGCGCGAGCGAAGTGGTCGCCCCGGTCGGCGAACTCGGGCAGGTTGGCTGGGACCTTCGTCCGATGTCGCTGCTGCGCGGACAGCTCGCCGTGGACATAAGCTGGGAGCCACCCCGGGGCGGCCACCTGGAAGGCCGTGGCTTTGCGGGGCTGACCTCACACGGAATCCGGGGGCTGGAAGGCGATCTGCCGGCCTCCACCCTCAATCACCTGGACACCGGCATCCCGCTGCTGCTGGATGGAACGCTCCGGGCTCACGGGGTGGGGCTGCAGATCCGGCGCGACGGAGCCATCGTGGCCGCCGGCGGCTCCTTCCAGTGGCTGGAAGCCGCCGCCGGACTGCCCCGCCCCGTGCCCCTGGGCGAACACCAGGCGAGCCTCGACGCCCTGAATGAACGCCTGCAACTGCAGCTCGCCTCCTCCCCCGAGGCGGCGCTGGGGACCTCGGGCCGGCTCGCGATTGATTTCAGACAGCCCACCCCCGCGGTCGAGGCCGATCTGCAATTCGAGGCCCGGGATCACGCTGATCCCGGCCTCCACAACTTCCTGCGCCAGCAACTGGAACCCGACCCACAGGGACACTATCGATGGACCATCCAGCCCGAATCCTGACCCGGTACACCACGCGGCACGCCGCCATGGTCCTGGTGGCGCCGGCCATGCTCGTGCTCGCCG
Source organism: Thioalkalivibrio sp. ALR17-21 (assembly GCF_000420185.1). Taxonomy (NCBI): domain Bacteria; kingdom Pseudomonadati; phylum Pseudomonadota; class Gammaproteobacteria; order Chromatiales; family Ectothiorhodospiraceae; genus Thioalkalivibrio; species Thioalkalivibrio sp. ALR17-21. The sequence goes on from NZ_ATUL01000010.1 coordinate 65,387, forward strand.
CCGGCTGTGCCACCGGACCCGACACCCGTACCGACGGCGCCGAGGGCCCGTTGCAGCAGGCCCTGGAGCGGGAGGACTGCCGCGAAGCCTGGGGCCTCGTAATGCCGGACGCCGGCTCGACCGATGCACCCGACACCACCGACATGGACACCCGGCTGCGCGTCGCCCATCTGTGCCTGCAACAGGGCGAATTCGAACGTGCCCGCGACCTGAGCGACGCCATCGAACCGGCACATCCGGGCCATCCCGACCTGGACTACGCGGCCTATCTCGGCGCACTGGCCCGTCTGGGCATCTGGAACCGGGCGACCGCCGTCCCGCCGCGGGAACGCATCCGCCACGGCCGGGAAGTTTTCCGCCACCTCGCCGGATTCCTCGAAGAACATGCCATGTCGCGCCATGCCGAATCGCTTGCTCCGCGTCTGGCCAGACTGCGCGAAGACCTCGCGGATATCGAACTGCAGGTGGCCAGCGCCGCGGCCGAAGACGGCCAGGAGGGCGAAGCGCGGGCACGTCTGCGCTACATCCGTGACCACTTCCCGGGCACCACCGCCGCCCGGACTGCGGCCGAACGACTGGAAAATACGGACCCGGCACCGGTGCAAACCCCGGATTGATACAGGCCATTACCAGGGCCCCGTTTGCGGGTACAAACTGACGTCATGCGAAATTCAACGCCACTCGGACGACACTCGCTTTTCCCGTTGTTGGGGGGGCTGCCCCTTGCGCTGGTGGCGCTGGCAGGGATCGCGGCCTGCGGCGGATCTTCGTCGTCCGGCCCGGATACCTACGAGCTGTCCGGTACCATCCGGACCGCCGCCCTGCATCGGGTCGATTCCGACACCAACGACCCGGAGAGCACCCCCGGGGACAACAACACCCCCGCCACCGCGCAACCGCTGCCGGTGCCGTCGATCACCGGTGGATTCGTGGCCGCGCCGGGGACCCTGTCACGCTTTGGTCCGGCGGGTGACGAATGGGACTTCTATTCGGTCGAGCTGGAGGCCGGGCAGCAGGCCCTGCTGCACTTCCCGTCTTCCCGCAGCATCAACCTCGACCTGCTCCTGCTGGATGCATCGGAAAACGTTATCGACGCCTCGCGCGGCACACGCCATTCCGAACGCGTGGTGGCGCCCGAGGACGGAGAGTATTTCGTGGCGGTGGAGGCCCGCCGCGGCACGGCGGGATATCAGCTGCGTATCGACGGGCCATGGCAGACCCCTTCAATATCCGCCATGGCCTCGCCCTCGCCGCGTGCCTCCGAGGCCTTCGCGCCCGGAGAAGTGATCGTGCACACGCGCACGGAGATCAGCACGGCCGGACGTGCTTCCGACGCCCCCCCGGCCACCGCCATGGCCGCGGAGGCCGGGCTGCAGGCCCTCGCCGGAGCCACGAGCCGGGAGCAGCTGTGGCGCATCCCCGAGGGCCGGGCCGAACTGGCAATGAGTGCCCTGGGGGCACCTCCGGCAAGCGGTCCGCACCCCGCCCGCGGCTGGGCCGACCGTACCACCGAGGCCCGCGACCGTACCCTTCGGGTCATCCAGGCGCTCCAGAACCACCCCGAGGTGGTCTCCGCGGCCCCCAACTACTACGTCACTGCGCAGAACCTGCCCGACGACCCGAGACAGTCGGAGCAATGGTTCCACGACACCATCGAACTGCCCGAGGCCTGGGACATCACCACCGTTGAATCAGCCGGCGAGGACGTCATCGTGGCCATCATCGACACCGGGCTGCACCGCGACCACGAAGACATGGACTCCGGCCGCCTGCTTCCGGGCCAGACCTTCCTCCAGGACGACGATCCCGGTGACATAAGGCCCCACGGCACCCACGTCACCGGCATCATCGGGGCGCACACCGACAACGGGATCGGCGTTGCGGGCATTTCCTGGCACGCGGAACTGATGCCCGTCCGCACCCTCGACGGCGACGGACGCGGGACCGTGTACGACATGCTCCAGGGCGTCCGCTATGCGGCCGGCCTGGACAACGACTCCGGAGAAAAACCGGATCGCCCCGCCGACATCATCAATCTCAGCCTGGGGCAGGAAGGAGGCACCCCCTCCGAAACCGCAGCCGATCTGTTCCACGAGGTGCGCGAACTCGACATCCTGACGGTGGCATCCACCGGCAACAGTGGCGCCGAAGACATCGCCCTGCCCGCCGACTATGCGGACGTTCTGGCCGTTGGCGCCACCGATCGCGATGACCGGCGAGCACCCTACAGCAACTACGGCATCGGGCTCGACCTCGTCGCCCCCGGGGGGCTTATGACCTCGGCAGGAGATCCGGACGGCATCCTCAGCACCTGGGAGCCGGACACCTATGCGTTCAAACAGGGCACATCCATGGCCACCGCCGTTGTCTCCGGAACCCTCGCCCTCGGACGCGCGGTCAATCCGGACCTGGGGCCGCCCGGAGTCCGCTACCTGCTGGAAACCGGTGAGCTCACCGAGGATCTGGGAGCCCGGGGCTGGGAGCCCGAAACCGGTTGGGGGAGGATCGACGCCCATCGAACGGTACAGGCCTTCGCGGATTTCGATGCCGACGATCTGCCCCCCGGGCTGTCGGCCCAACCAACGGGCCTGGCATTCGGATATACGCAATCCGTGCAGGAACTGGAGTTGCGCAATTCAGGCACGGGGGACCTGGCGCTTGACGAAATCGGGGTGACCGCCGAATGGCTGCAGATCGAACCCCGACGGATCGATGACGACGGACTCGGTGTCTACGAGCTCCGCGCGTCACGGGAACGGGTCGATCCGGGCCGACATACCGCCCGGATCGAGGCATCCGCCGACAACGGCGACCGCGTCGAAATCCCGGTGGAGCTGCACGCTGCAAGCCCCGACCCCGAACACGATACGGTCGGCCGCGTGGTGGTCGAGCTGCACGATGCGAACGAGACCCTGGTGGCCCGCACGACCGCATCGCGGGAGGACGGCGCCTATCGGTACCGGTTCACCGGCATTGCCGAAGGCGAGTACCGGGTCACCGCCACCACCCGCATGACCGGCTCCAGTGTGGCCTGCGGCGCGACGGAGGCCTGCGGCACCTGGCCGTCCACCCTCCGCCCCGCCGACCTGGAACTCGACCGTGACCGCCACGACGTGGACTTCCGCATCGCCTGGCCACCGGAGCGTCCGGAAAGCACTCACCTCGATTGACGTTCCAGGCTGTCCAGCGGACTGGCGGTATCGCGCAGCCCCATCCAGCAGGCGATACTGGCCCGCCAGCGGCGGGTGGGGAGCACAGCGTGGGGCACGCTCTGGCTGAGGAAGATCGCGAGGGTGCCGGCCTCGGGGCGCACGCGTTCCAGTTCGCGGGCTTCGTCGGCCCCGTCCTGCGGCGTGTAGAACGCCAGTTCGCCCCCGTCGCGGGCACGCCAGTGCCGATTGAGATAGAGCACCAGCGACAGCCGCCGGCGGTTACCCTCGCGAAAGGCGTCCACGTGGCGAGCGTAACCCGTGCCGGGCGGGTACAGCGCGAAGTGTGCCTCGGTCTCGAACAGGCCCGGGATCAGGCCGCGGGCGGCGACACGACGCAGGTGTTCCAGACGCTCCAGCAGCTCCCGCTGGGCCGGCGTCGCACCTTCCAGCCAGTGGATGCGGTCACCGCGTTCGGCGGCATCGTGCCGGCGCTCGCGACCCCGCCCCACCCGCGCGGAGCGCAGGCGTGCGGCGTTGCGCAGGGCGTACACCTCCTGGCGCAGGGCATCGGACAGGCGATCTTCGAGAAACCCGGGGCACACCACCCGCCCGTCACGTGCAAGCCTGTCGAGCCAGCCGTCATCCGCCAGCGGTGCCGCAGCCGGAGTTCCCTCCCGGATGCCGTCCGGCGGCACGGGACGGGGCCCGGCGACCGCACCGGATAATCGGTGCACCGCCGGTACCGGCGCGGCAGGGGATATCGCGGTGTCCGGGATGCCGGTATCGGCGGGACGCGCTTTCATGAACGGGCGGATTCTCTTGCGGGCCCGCCAACCGGGGCGCGGCGGGCATCACTCCGAATATACCCCGTTCCCGCCCTCCCGGAAAGCATCCGCCCTCCGGCCGCGAATCAACCGGCCGCGGCGGCGCCCGCGGTCGCATCCCCCACGAGCATGACACGGTTGCGCCCGGCGTCTTTCGCCTCGTACAGGGCGGCGTCCGCGGCGTCGATCAGGGCATCGGGTTCGCTCACGGGCTCCGGCCAGGTGGCCACTCCGACGGAGGTGGTGACGGTGCCCAGGCTGCGCCCCTGGTGGAACAGGGCGAGTTCGGCGATGGCCTCGCGCAGTTCCTCGGCGCGGTCGCGGGCCCGGTCGCCGTCCGCCTCCGGCAGAATGACCAGGAACTCCTCCCCGCCCAGCCGGCAGGGCAGCTCGGCCCCGATGAACAGCTTCTGCAGCAGATGGGCGACCGCCACCAGCACCACGTCACCGGCATCGTGGCCGTAGGTGTCGTTGAACTGCTTGAAGTGGTCGACGTCCAGCATCAGCACCGACAGCGGCCGTTCGGCCCGCCGGCAGCGTTCCACCTCGGGCTCGAGCGTCTCGTCGACGAAACGCCGGTTGTACAGGCCGGTCAGCGGATCACGGATGGTCAGGTTGCGCAGGGCCTCGCGCAGGCGGATATTGGACAACGCCAGCCCCAGACGCGCCGCGGTAGCGTCCACCAGGCGTTCGTTTTCACCCGCGCTTTCGCCCGGGGAAGCCCCGTGCGCCCCGCCGGCCACGTGCAGGACCCCCAGCGTCTTGCCTTCGGCATGCATGGGGGCGCAGATGGAGTCGATCTCCGAATTGCCGTCATGTCGGCAGGCGGGGTTGCGGGCCTCCGGATCATAGACCCAGGTCCGGCCGAGCCGCAGGGCCCAGCAGTCGTCCGGCGCAAAGGTGTCGAGGTGTTCCTCGTGGTGCTCGCCCCAGCCGGTGATGCGCTCCAGCGAGTGCCCGTCTTCGCTGAACAGATAGACCGTGCCGGACAGCCCGGCGAACAGCTCGCCCAGGGAGCGCTGGATGATCGCACGGGTTTCATCGAGGGTGCGGCAGGACTGCAGCAGATCGGTCAGCTCGTTGAGGACGGTCATCTCCTTGCGCTGGCGCTCGAGGCTCGCGGCGCGCTCGGTCGCCGCGTCACTGGCGCGGGCCAGCTGGTCGGTGCGCTCGCGCACCTTCTCCTCCAGCTCGTCACGGGAGCGGCTGAGCTTCTGCTGGGTGGCCTCCTGTTCCTGCTCGTATTGCTCCAGGTTCTCCACCATACGATCGAAGGCCCCCGCCAGCGTGGTCAGCTCGCTGGCCCCGTGGATATCCCCCACCCGCACGTTCAGCCGCCCGTCCGAGATCTGCCGCGCGGCGCTGGCCAGCCGCCCCACCGGACGTCGCACGGCCACCTCGCCGAGCAGCCAGGCGATGCCCAGTGCGAACAGAAACACGGCCCCCAGAAGCAGCAGTGTGCGCTGGAACAGGGCATCCACTTCGGAAAACAGCACGTCGGTGGACAGGCCGACGGTCACGATCCGGCGCTCATCATCGCTGCCGAAGACGGTGTAGGCGTAGCCGCGAGTCACGCCATCCAGACCCGCGCTCTCCAGGGTCCCGGCATGACCGCCCTGCGTCCGCACTTCACGCAGCAGGTCCGCCTCGGCCGAGTCGCCTCCGGCCGGCCCGGCGGTGTCGGGGGCACGCGCGAGCACCCGGCCTTCCGGGTCCCAGAGCGTGGCGACGGGCGTGCGCACGGCGGCGCGGTCCATCGCGGTCAGGTGCTCCACGGCCCCCAGCGGGTCCTCGTGCCCCGCTTCCACCCGCTCCCGGATCACTGCGGCCAGGGTGGCGAGGTTCTCGACCGCCTGACGGGAATTGATATCCCGGGCCTCCACGGCGGAGTGGATGATCACCAGGGCGACCGGAATCATGGAGAGCAGGGTGAGCAGAATGAGACGGCTGCGGATCCCCGACAGCCAGGCGTGATAAAGGTTCTTCATCGGCAGGTCCCCTGATTTCGGGGCCCAAGTTAGCGCATTTTGGCGCGACCGTCGCATCCTGCCGGCGGCGGACCGGTCCGGGCGGACGAACTCAATGCTCGAGGAAGCCGCCGTCCACCAGATGGCGCCGCAGGGCAGCGCGGGCCTCGGTCACGCGCGGCGCGGGCCCCCGCAGCCCCAGCTCCACCTGCGGGGCCCCGTCGCGCATGCGCGGCAAGCAGGAGATGCGCAGGTCGGGGAAGGCCGCTTCCATGGCCTCCAGCACCGGGACCAGGCGGCTCTCGGTCACGCCCTCCAGCGTCAGGCCCTCCTCCACCGAGCCGGCGGAGGCATCGCGGCCCGGAAAGCGCTGGTCCAGTACCCAGCGGATCATCGGCTCGGCCATGTCGGGGAAGCCGGGTACGCAGTGATGACGGGCGCAGGAGAAGCCCGGGATGCCGTTGACCGGGTTGGGGATCAATTCGGCCCCTTCCGGCAGGTCGGCCATGCGCACGCGATGCGGCCGGGCCTCGGCACCGAAGCGCCGCTCCAGCAGTTCGATGAATTCGGGATGAGGCCGCAGCGACAGACCCAGGGCCTCGGCCAGACAGGCGCGGGTGCGGTCATCGGGGGTCGCGCCGATGCCGCCGAAGCTGAACACCTCGGCATCGGTGTCCGCGGTCTCGCGGAAGTTCCGCGTCAGGCGCACGGGATCATCCCCGACGATGCGCAGCCACGCCAGCTCCAGGCCCTTTTCCGCCAGCGCGGCGGTGAGGTTGGCCTGGTGGCGGTCGCGCCGCTTTCCGCTGAGGATCTCGTCGCCGATGATGACCGCGCCGATCTCGATGTTGCGTCCGTCGTGGGGCTCCATCCCGCCCTGCTCTCCCCTGCTGTCACGCCGGTGGCGGCACCGGTCCGTTCAGTTCTCCGCACCCAGTGCCAGGGCACGCTCGCGGGCCGCGGCCCGCTGCTCGGGACTATTGTCCGGATCCCCCAGCCACGGCGCCAGATGCCGCCCGGCGAGTTCGGCCAGGAACTGCAGATGGTCGTCGCGATCGTTGAGCGCGGGGATGTAATGGAAGCGCTCTCCGCCGGCCTCGAGGAAGATCTCGCGGTTCTCGTCGGCGATCTCCTCCAGGGTCTCCAGGCAGTCGGCGGAGAAACCGGGGCAGATCACGTCCACCGAACGCACGCCCTGCCCCGGCAGGGCCTCCATGGTCTTGTCAGTGTAGGGCTGCAGCCACTCCTCGCGGCCGAAGCGCGACTGGAAGGTGACCTGCCACTGGCCCTCTTCCAGACCCAGCGCCTGCGCCAGCTTGTGTCCGGTGGCATGGCACAGGCAGTGGTAGGGGTCGCCGTTGAGCAGATAGCGCTTCGGCACGCCGTGGAACGACATCACCAGGCGATCGGGCTGCCCGTGCTCCTCCCAGTGTTCACGCACGCTGTTGGCCAGCGCCCGGATGTAGCCATCCTCGGCGTCGTAGCTGGCGACGAACTGCAGATCCGGCACCCAGCGCCAGCCCTTCAGCACCTCCGCCACGGCGTCAAAGGTCGAGCCCGTGGTCGAACCGGAATACTGCGGATACAGCGGCAGCACCACGACCCGCCGCACGCCCTGGCGCCGCAGCTCGTCCAGCCCTTCCTCGATCGACGGGTTGCCGTAACGCATGCCCAGCGCCACCGGCACGTCCTCGCCGGTCTGCTCCGCCAGGCGCGCACGCACGCCCGCCGTCTGGCGCCGCCCGATGGCCAGCAGCGGCGAACCTTCGTCGGTCCACACGGTGGCGTATTTCGCCGCGCTGCGCCGCGGGCGCACGTTGAGGATGATCCCGTTGAGGATCAGCCACCAGATCGGCCGTGGCACCTCGACCACCCGCGGGTCCCACAGGAACTGCTTGAGGTAGCGCCGCAGTGCCGGCGCGGTGGGTTCATCGGGGGTCCCCAGGTTGGTGAGCAGCACGCCGGCGTCGCGCGCCTGACCGTGGCGGTAATCCGACTCTCCGAAGTACTTCATGACGTTCCTTAATGGCTGGATCCGGCGATGCATGGGAGTCCCGGCCACCGTCAAAGGTTCGACCGGAACGCATCAGGATAGCGCGTCACCCTCGAGACGTCCCCGCAGCGGGCTGGTCCGCGGGAAATGGGCCTGCAGGAATTCCATCTGGTCGGCCAGAACCCGACGCCCCTTCAGATAGATGTACTCGGCATGCGTGGGCGTGAACGGGATCGCCAGCAGCTGCATGCCGGCCTGCTCGGGCGTGCGGTCGGCCTTGTGGTTGTTGCAGCGCTTGCAGGCGGTGACCACGTTCTTCCACATGTCCTGCCCCTGCTGGCTGACCGGGGTCACATGATCGCGCGACAGCTCGCGGGCGGGGAAATGGCGGCCGCAGTAGAGACACAGGTGGGCGTCGCGCCGGAACAGGGTGGGATTGTTGAGCGGGGGGACGTAGTTATCGCCCTGGCGGGCGCGGGTACCGTGGGTGGCGATGATGGAGTTGACCTCCACCGAGGACTGGCGGCCGGAACGCGCGTTGATGCCGCCGCGCACACGATAAAGCGGTCGGCCGCAGGCGTAGGCCACCTGCTCGCAGTAATAAAGCCGCACGGCCTGTTCCAGGCCGATCCACTCCAGCGGCATCCCGGAGGCATCCGTGCGCAGGACCTGATGCTCGGTCGGTAACATGACCTCGCCCACCCTCAAGGAAACACGGATTTCCTCACGCGGCTCACGGTTCCGGCGACACCCGCGCCCGTGAACAAACCGGTGCTTCCTCGGCACGTTTTCGCACAATAAACGGCGTCGGCGCGCAATACAACGTCCCGCATGAACGCCGCGTGACCACGGCCGCCCCCCTGGCCCGCCGTCGTCCGGCCCTGCACGTCCACAAACAAAACCCCTTCAGGGTTAAGGTATTTGGTCTCGCATCCGGGGATGTGGCGAACTTCGCCCGCCCCGGAGAACCGTGAAGTTCATCACACAAACAGCACAAGATGAACGGGGTTATGCCCCCATGCGATCGCGGCATCGACCCTGCCCTGTGCGTCGAACCCGGACCGCTCCGCCGGGGCACCAACGGAACCAGAAACCGAAAAGAAAGGACACAACATGTGGAATCCCGACAAGATTGATGCGCGACTCTGGAAACTCGGCCTGGCCGCCGTCACCCTGACGCTGGTGGCGGGCTGCGGAGGATCGTCCAGCGGGGATGGAGACGACGACGGGGACATGGAAACCGAGACCAGTTCGCTGTCCGATGACGAGGCCGCGGCCGTTGCCGTCGCCGCCGTGATCGACTACGAGAGCTATGCGGGTGGCGACATGGGGCTGTCCCTGACCGGCGACAACGGGGAGACAGACAGCTCTACAGGGACCACTGGGGCGTTGTCGACCAGCGACAACTCCGACGACGGCATGGATGACCTTGATGAAGCCTGTGGAGACGCCGGGACGATCGAGGAAAAAGAAGAAGACGGTGAAATCGTCTCGATCAAGCTCACGTTCGAAAACTGCACATTCAACCCGGAGGATCTGGAGGACGGGTTCGAGGCCGAAGTATTCCTGAACGGAAGCATGGAGCTTCTGGTCGGTGAGGATAGCGAACGGGAAGGCTTCGAGCACCTGACCGAAGCCTCGTACGATGGATGGGAAACACGAGTCTCTTTCTGGAAGAGCGAGGGTGAAGACGAACTCGTCTATGAAGCGGGATTCGGACTGGACGGTGTGACCGCCAACCACTTCACGGACCCCGCTACTGACCCGTCCCTGCAGATCCTGAACTTCGAAACCGAGTCCCACGCGTTCTGCGACGGCAAGGATTACGACTTCACCGCCGCCTACGACCTGGAGATCCTGTCCACGCCGCGAGACTCGGGAATTGCTGTAGAGAGCAATGGTTCCGTGGACAATGGCGATGAGGTCGTCGAAATCGAGACCTTGGAAGAGGTGTTCAGTGAACCGAGAGAATTATTCCCGCGGGAAGGTGAACTAAACGTCTCTCACGGGGGCGTGGAAACTCACATCGAATTCGTCGAGGGCGGCCTGTACATCAACGGCGACTACCAGACGTGGGACGAGTTCGAAGATGAACTCGCCGAACAGCGAGACACTGCCCCCGCTTACGCGGAATGCTTTGACGAAGACTGACCCCTCAGCGGGCTTGCCGTCCGGTGGACGGCACCATCCCCGGGCCCGGATCGCCAGGACGGCGCTCCGGGCCTTTTCTTTTGCGCGATCCGCCCCGCCCCCTCCGGATGCAGGGGGCCATACAGCCCCGAGCCGTCGCCCCGCCTGCCGGCAGACGCAGGTCCGTATGGAAAACCTCCATTTCCCCTTAAAACGGAGGGGGTAAAACCGTGCTGGCCGCCCTAGCCTGAATACACCGGGCCCCGATACTGCCCCTGGACGACCGGGGGGGGGGAACGCCACTCGGGAGGCCCCGGATGCGAACCAGCGGACGGTTGGCCGCCCGCCGCAGTGAAACGATGGAGGGAATAGTCATGCAACGAAATCAATGGATCATTCAGGCGATTCTGGCCAGTGTGGGCGCCACCATGGCCCTGAGCGGCTGCGGCGGGGGAGGCGGCGGCGGAGGCGGTGACCCCGCCGTCGACGACGATCCGCCCGAAGAGGAAGAGGTCGCGACACAGGACAGCTGGCTCTTCTTCTACAACACCCTGTCGGCAATCCATCCGGACGCCCCCAATAACCGGGTGGTCATCGATGACCAGGCGGCCACACCCTTCGATGATCAGAACCATGCCCCTCCCCTGGCGCTCATTGGAGGGCAATGGACGGGAAGTGACACCGGCCTGGTGGAAAGCCGGGTCAGCCGCATCATTTACTCGGCCACCACCGGGGAGCTCTATCAGGTTGACGCCGACCCGGACACCGACCCTTCCACCGATGGCCGCCAGCAGATGTCCGGGGAAGACATCCCCGCCGACGACTACCTCTGCAACTGGAGTCCCGCGGTGGATTTTGCCAACGAAGAGGACTCGATCATTCTCTACAAGGTCGGAGATGACGCCGCGTGTAACCATCCGGATGACCCCGCCGAGGGTAACTGGAAGGCCTCCAGGATCGACGCCGATGCCAATGATGATCCGCACGATTTCCCCGGTGACCCGACCAAGCCGGTTTACAACGAGGACGGCAGCCTGGATGGCTTCCTCGCGGTAGACGACGACAACGATCTCGTGTTCCTCGACACGGATCTGCAACAGCAGGGAGTTCTTACGGGGGCCAACCCCACGGGCCTGCCCACCAAGGTAACGTTCCCCGGACGCCCGAATCCGGTGATCGTGGACAGCCAGCTGTGCGTGTACCACCATCAGGATCCCGGGACTGCTGGCGACCTCGAATGCACGGGGTTCTATTTCGAGGACAACCAACACGTCCACACGGGCAACCGGACCGGGCACGAGCATGCCCGTGACGGCGACATCCTCTATTTCATCGATGACGATCAACTGTGGCGAGTGGACCTTGCGGCCGACAACCCGGCCCCGGAGTCCAAATTCGGCCCGGTGGACGTCCCGCTCTCAATCGCCGACCTTTACCGGGTCACGGCCACCTCCGACCATGTCGCGTGGACCTTCCCGCTTGATACCGACGGGAACACATTCGCGGACGAGACACGGATCGTGACCCTGGACCGCAATGACAATTACAGCGTCGTTGTCGACGAAACCTACAACACCCCCCTCCCCATGAACGGCCCGCCTATCCTGCGCCGGGCCGGAGACTGGATCTTCTACAACACCGCCGACGACAAGGCCGTGGCCCGCCGGGTGGACGGATCGGACGTGGAAGTCATCGAGGATGCGATGTGGATCGGACTGACGCTCAACCCCCTGGCGACCGAACCCGGTGACAGTCTGGACACGGTCTTCCTCCTGACGGACGTCACGTCCATGACGGAACACGCCGGGGCCACCCTGAAGGCCGTGTCACCGGATGACCCGGACACCACCGTGACCCTGGGGACGTTCGATCAGGACGTACGAACCGTGTCGATGGCCCACTCGCCCCTGGGAGTCGGCAGCCATCGGCTGCTGAGCGTAACCTCGGGCGACCCGAGCGATCCCGATCAGGACGTCTATTTCATCGATCCGGAAAACCCGGACTCGCTGACCCGGGTCACCACGGGCGGTTTCCACATGCCGGTGATGAGCCACTAGACCGCAACGGCCCTCGCCATGCACGGCCCCGCGCGGGCCGTGACCGCCGCCGGCGCCGTGCAGCAAGCGGCCCGGCGGCTTTCCTTTTGCATGTCCGAGCCGCCGGGCCGGCGGTTTATGCGCGCCGGCGATTCCGCTACACTCACGGGCTCGTTTTTCGCCGCGGGGCGCTTTCGGCCCCGCGGGATCCGGTTTTTCCACCACCCGCGAGCGCGGTCGTGCCTCCCTTTGCCATTGGGGCCATCGGGATTGCGGGAACGCACGGCCCGGGGAGAAAGCGCATGGCAATCAGACTAACCGTACCCAAGGAGAGTGCCAGCGGCGAACGCCGTGTCGCACTGGATCCGCTGGTCACCGGCAAATTCGGCCAGCTGGGCGTGAGCGTTCAGGTCGAGAAGGGCGCCGGCGAAGCCGCCGGTTTCCCCGATTCGGCCTACGAGGGCGCCACCCTGCTGGACACCGAGGCTGCCTATTCACAGTCGGACATCATGGTCCGCGTGGCGCCGCCCACGGTCGAAGAGGTCAACCGGCTGCCGGAAGGCTCGACGCTGGTGGGGCTGTTCCACGCCCACCGTCATCCCGAGGTCGTCCGGGCCATGCAGGAGCGGCGCATCCAGAGCTTTGCGATGGAGCTGATCCCGCGCATCTCGCGCGCGCAGAGCATGGACGCGCTATCCTCGCAGGCGGCGGTGGTCGGCTACAAGGGCGCCATCCAGGGCGCCGACCTGGCCTGCCGGTTCTTCCCGATGCTGACCACCGCGGCCGGCACCATCCGCCCGGCCAGGGTGATCGTGATCGGCGCCGGCGTGGCCGGGCTGCAGGCGATCGCCACGGCCAGGCGCCTGGGCGCGATCGTCGAAGCCTACGACGTGCGCTCGGCGACCAAGGAGCAGGTGGAATCGCTGGGCGCGAAGTTCCTCGACCTGGGCGTATCGGCCGAGGGCGAGGGCGGCTACGCCCGCGAGCTGACCGCCGAGGAAAAGAAGCAGCAGCAGGACGCGCTGGGCGAGTACATCGCGCAGGCCGACGTGCTGATCACCACTGCGGCGATCCCGGGCCGCGAGTCACCGAAGCTGGTGCCCGAGGACATGGTCAAGGGCATGAAATCCGGCGCGGTGATCGTCGACCTGGCCTCCGAGGGCGGTGGCAACTGCGTGCTGACGCAGCCGGGCGAGACCGTCACCCAGCACGGCGTGATCATCCACGGCCCGCTCAACGTGCCGTCGCAGGTTCCGCTGCATGCCTCCGAGATGTATGCCAAGAACCTGCTGAATTTCCTGACCCCGATGCTTCCCGAGGGGGAATTCAACCCCGACTGGGAGGACGAGGTCATCGCCCAGAGCGTGCTCACCCGTGACGGCGAGATCGTGCATGCCGCCACCCGTGATGCCATCCAGGGAGCTTCCTCATGATCGAGATCTCAGGTTTCGTAGCACTCTATATCTTCATGCTCGCGGCCTTCACGGGCTACGAGGTGATCTCCAAGGTCCCGGTCATCCTGCACACCCCGCTGATGTCCGGTTCCAACTTCGTCCACGGGATCGTCCTGGTCGGGACCATGGTCGCGCTGGGTCATGCCCAGACGCCGCTGGAACAGGCGATCGGCTTCATCGCCGTCATCCTCGCCGCAGGTAACGCCGCCGGCGGCTACGTGGTCACCGAACGCATGCTGGAGATGTTCAAGTCCAGCAAGGACGACAAGGGAGACAAGGCATGAGTCTGATCATCAACCTCGCCTACTTTGTGGCGGCGGTGCTGTTCATCGTCGGCCTCAAGCAGATGTCGTCGCCGACCACCGCGCGGCCCGGCATCATCTGGGCCGGCGTCGGCATGGTACTGGCCACCGTCGTGACCTTCGCGCATCCGGAGATCTCCGGCGGCGTGAACTACACCCTGATCGTTCTGGGTATCGCCATCGGCGGTGCGCTGGCCTGGTGGAGCGGCAAGAAGGTCCAGATGACCGACATGCCGCAGATGATCGCGCTGTACAACGGCATGGGCGGCGGCGCCGCGGCCGGCATCGGTGCGATCTACCTGCTGCAGGCCACGCCCGAGACGGTGACCACCACGGGTATGGCCATCGCGGTGATCGGCTCGGTCATCGGTTCGGTGGCGTTCTCCGGCTCGCTGGTGGCCTACGCCAAGCTGCAGGGCCTGATGAAGAAGACCCTGAACTTCCCCGGGCAGCAGGTACTGAACCTGGCAATCATCGCCCTGGTGGTCATCCTCGGCTTCGTGATGGCGCTGGGTGACGGCACCATCGGCGGCGGCACGCTGCTGGCATTCTTCATTCTGTCGCTGGCCTTCGGGGTGCTGATGACCCTGCCGATCGGCGGCGCCGACATGCCGGTGGTGATCTCGCTGTACAACGCGCTGACCGGCCTCGCCGTGGGCTTCAAGGGCATCGTGCTGGACAATCCGGCCCTGATGATCGCCGGTATCGTGGTCGGTGCGGCCGGCTCGCTGCTGACGCAGCTGATGGCCAAGGCCATGAACCGGCCGCTGAAGAACATCCTGTTCAGCCAGTTCGGTGGCGGCTCCAGTGCCGCGGAAGAAGAGATCGAAGGCACGATGAAAGAGATCCAGGCCAACGACGCCGGGATCATGATGGCCTATTCCAGCAAGGTGATCATCGTGCCCGGCTACGGCATGGCCGTGGCCCAGGCCCAGCACAAGATCTGGGAGCTGACCGAGCTGCTGCAGAAGCGCGGCGTGGACGTGAAGTTCGCGATCCACCCGGTGGCCGGCCGCATGCCCGGACACATGAACGTGCTGCTGGCCGAGGCCGGCGTGCCCTACGACATCATCTACGACCTCGACGAGATCAACGACGAGTTCAAGACCGCCGATGTCGCGATGGTGATCGGGGCGAACGACGTGGTGAACCCGGTCGCCCGGACCAACCCCGACTCGCCGATCTACGGCATGCCGATCCTCAACGCCGACGAGGCGCACAACGTCATCTGCGTCAAGCGCGGCCGCGGTTCCGGTTTCTCCGGCATCGAGAACCACCTGTTCTATGCCGAGAACAACCGCATGCTGTACGGCGATGGCCAGAAGGTCGCCGCGGAGCTGGTGGCCAGCGTCAAGGCGCTCGGCTGAAGCCCGCGACCGGAGGGCGGCATCGCCGCTCCTCCGGGACGCCCCGGACGGACCCGGAGACCCGGCCCCCTGTGGCCGGGTTTTTTATTCCCGAACGCCCTGCGGGGCTTGCAACTTGTACACAACCCGTGCAGGGGCCGCCTCCGCCCGGGGCCAACGGGGCACTTGCGTGGACCAGCGCTCAAAGAGGCTCACATATAAACGGGAAATTACTGTTTTTTCGGGATTTTCATTGTACTGACCATTTTTTGACCAATCTGTCATCATCCGCGGCAGTACAAGGGCTCAGGAAGTTTCCCCCCGCTTCTTCCACAGAGTTATCCACAGGTTCTGTGGAAAACCTCGCGCCACCAACGGACTCGGGAAGCGCGGCCACGTCGCGTACACTGACCCCATGCCCGACACCCCCGCATCCGCGCCGTCCATCGTCCGGGTGGCCATCGACCGCCCGCTGGACCGCCTGTTCGACTATCGCACGCCGCCGGATCGCGACGTGCGGCCCGGCATGCGCGTGCGAATCCCGTTCGGCCCCACCCGCCTGACCGGGGTGGTGATGGAAGCGGGGGTCACCAGCGAGATGGAACCCGAGCGTCTGCGTGCGGTCAGCGAAGTGCTGGACGCCACCCCGATCCTCCCCGACTCGCTGCGTGAACTGCTCGGCTTCGGTGGCCGGTACTACCACCATCCGATCGGCGAGGTGGTGCTGGGGGCCCTGCCACCCGCCCTGCGTCGCGGCCGGCCACTTCCGGAAGCCGCCACGCCCGAACCGCTGTGGGCGGTAACCGAGCAGGGACACCACGCCCTGGCCGACGGCGCCGTACGCGGCGAACGCCAGCGCGCGATCGTCGCGGCGCTGGCCGACCCCGACAGCGCCCCCGGCGGTCGCCTCGATCGTCCGACCCTCGCCGGCATCCTCGGCCGCCGACCCGCCCCGCGCGAACTGGAGCGCCTCGCCGAACGCGGCTGGCTGGAGTGCCGCCCCCCGGAACATCCGACAGACGTCCCGCCGGAGGCCGATAGCGCGGCGGCGCGACCGCTGACCCCCGAACAGCAGGCCGCGGTAGACGCGCTCACGCCCGGCGAAGCCCAACCCCTGCTGCTGGAGGGGGTGACCGGGTCCGGCAAGACCGAGGTCTACCTGCGCATGGCGGAACGGGTGGTCGCGCGTGGCGAGCAGGTCCTGGTGCTGATCCCCGAAATCGCCCTGACCCCGCAGCTGGCAGCCCGTATCCAGGCGCGCTTCCCCGGCCGCGTCGCGCTGCTGCACTCCGGCCTGGCCGAGGGCGAACGGCTGCGGGCCTGGGCCAGCGCGGCCCGCGGCGAGGCCCGGGTGGTGGTGGGCACCCGTTCGGCGCTGTTCACGCCGCTGCCCGAACCCGGCCTGATCGTGGTCGACGAGGAGCACGACGCCGCGTTCAAACAACAGGACGGCTTTCGCTACAACGCCCGCGACCTCGCGATCAAGCGCGGCCAGCTGGAGGCCATCCCGGTGGTGCTGGGCTCGGCCACGCCGACCCTGGAGACCCTGCAGGCTGCCCGCCAGGGCCGGTACACCCACTGCCCGCTCCGCACCCGCCCCGACGGCACCGCCCCGCCGCGGATCGAGGCCGTGGACACCCGGGTGCACACCCCCGACGAGGGGCTGACCTCGCCGCTGCTGGACGCCATGCAGGCCACCCTCGCCGGCGGTCAGCAATGCTTCGTCCTGCTCAACCGCCGCGGCTATGCCCGCACGCTGGCCTGCGATCACTGCGGCTGGGTCGCCGATTGCCGCCACTGCGACGCCCGCCTGACCATCCATGCCGGCCAGCCGCGGGCAATCTGCCACCTGTGCGGGCACCACGAACCGGTCCCCGACCGCTGCCCGGACTGCGGCGCCGAGCTGGCCCGCCGCGGGCTCGGCACCCAGCGCCTGGAACAGGCCCTGGCGCGACACTTCCCGCAGACCCCGCTGATCCGGCTGGACCGCGACAGCATCCGCCACAAGGGGGCGCTGGAGGACGCGCTGGAGCGCATCCGCTCGCTGGACGCGGCGATCGTGGTCGGCACCCAGATGCTGGCCAAGGGCCACGACTTCCCGCGCGTGGGCCTGGTGGGCGTAGTGGACGTCGACCAGGGCCTGTACTCGGTGGACCTGCGCGCCGCCGAACACACCCTGCAGCTGATCGTGCAGGCTGCCGGGCGCGCCGGACGCGGCGAAGCCGGCGGACGGGTGCTGCTGCAGACCGGGCACCCGGAGCATCCGCTGATCCGCGGTCTGGACGCCGCGGACTACACCGCCATGGTGCGTCCCCTGCTGGACGAACGCGCGGAGAGCGGCTTCCCGCCATTCGGTCATCTGGCCCTGGTGCGGGTGGAGGCCGAGGACGCGAACACCGCGGAGACCCGCGCCGGGGAGGTGGCCGCGCCACTGCGCCGCGCGGCCGCGTCCGGCGTGCGCGTCCTGGGTCCCGCCCCGGCCCCGCGCCACCGCGTGAACCGGCGCTACCGCGAGCAGATCCTGGTGCAGTCCGGCGACCGCCGTGCCCTGCACGCGACCCTGCACCAGGCGCGCCGGGCCTGGGAGGGGCTGACCCTGCCGCGCGAGGTGCGCATCGCGCTCGACGTGGATCCGGTCAGTCTCGCCTGAAGCCGTCCGTTCGCCTTTCTGTTCGCATCACCCCGTCGTTCGCCTGCAAGCAGGCGAACAGGGCGGCATCGAGGGTCCCGACGGGTTAGAATACGCGTTTTGCCAGCACGGACCCGCGACCCTTGAAAGACACCCTGACCCAGGCCCTGGAAACCGCCCTCGCAACCCTCGTCGCCGACGGCCGCGTGCCGGCCGATCATGGCGTGTCGGTGGAGGTCAGCCGCGCGCGCGACCGCGAGCACGGCGACTTCGCCAGTAACCTCGCCATGCAGCTGGCCAAACCCGCGCGCAGCAAGCCGCGCGACCTGGCCGAGGCGCTCGCCGCCGCGCTGCCCGAGGTCCCCGGCCTGGCCAGCACCGAGATCGCCGGTCCCGGCTTCATCAACTTCCGCCTGGCCGCCGATGCGCGCACGCAGGTGCTGGGGCACATCGCGGAACAGGCCGGCGATTTCGGCCGCTCGAACGCCGGCGGCGGACGCCCGGTGCAGGTGGAATTCGTCTCCGCCAACCCCACCGGGCCGCTGCACGTGGGCCATGGCCGCGGGGCGGCGTTCGGTGCGACGGTCGCCGACCTGCTGGACTTCTCCGGCTACGACGTCACCCGCGAGTACTACGTCAACGACGCCGGGCGGCAGATGAACATCCTCGCGGTGAGCGTGTGGATGCGCTATCTGGAGCGCCACGGCGTGGAACTCCCGTTCCCGGCCAACGGCTACCGGGGGGATTACATCTACCCCGTCGCCGATGCCCTGACCCGGCACATCGGCGACCGCGGCGTGCATCCGGCCGCGGACGTCACCCGTGACCTGCCGCCCGACGAGCCCGACGGCGGCGACAAGGAGACCTACATCGACGCGCTGGTGACGCGCGCGCGGGACCTTCTGGGCGAGGCCCTGTGGGACGAATTCTTCGAGGGCGGCCTGAACGCCATCCTTGAGGACATCCGCGACGACCTGCGCGAGTTCGGGGTGGAATACCAGTGCTGGTTCTCCGAACGCAGCCTGGCCGACTCCGGCGCGATCGACGCCGCGGTGGAGGACCTGCAGGCGCGTGGCGCACTGTATGAACAGGACGGCGCGCTGTGGTTTCGCTCCAGCGACTACGGCGACGACAAGGACCGCGTGGTGCGCCGCGATAACGGCGACTACACCTACTTCGCCTCGGACATCGCCTACCACCGCGAGAAGTTCCAGCGCGGCTTCGAGCGCGTGATCAACATCTGGGGCGCCGACCACCACGGCTACGTCCCGCGCGTGCGCGCCGCGCTGCAGGCCCTGGGCCTGGAGGCCGAGCGCCTGGACGTGCTGCTGGTGCAGTTCGCGATCCTCTATCGCGGGGGCGAGCGCCTGCCGATGTCCACCCGCGCCGGGCAGTTCGTGACCCTGCGCGAACTGCGCGACGAGGTCGGGTCGGACGCCGCGCGCTTCTTCTACGTGCAGCGCCGCTGCGACCAGCACCTGGACTTCGACCTCGACCTGGCCAAGTCGCAGTCGAACGACAACCCGATGTACTACATCCAGTACGCCCACGCGCGCATCGCCAGCGTGCTGCGCACCGCGGGCGAACGCGGCCACCGGGCCGCGGCGGCACAGGCCGACGGCCTCGCCGAACGTCTCGTCGAGCCGCACGAGGACGAGCTGCTGGACCGCCTGGACCGCTTCCCCGAAGTGGTCGCGGCCGCCGCGCAGGCCTGCGAGCCGCACCAGATCGCCCAGTACCTGCGCGAACTGGCCGGCGGTTTCCACACCTATTACAACGCCGTGCCGTTCCTCAACGCCGGTGACGACGAGCTGATCCGGGCCCGACTGGCGCTGGTGACCGGCATCAAGCAGGTGCTGGGCAACGGCCTGCGCCTGCTGGGCGTGCACGCCCCGGAGCAGATGTAACCCCATGGCCCAGGCCCGCAAGGTACGCCGCAAGCCGGCACAAAAGAAAGAACGCGGTCCGCTGCCCGGCTGGATCTGGCTGCTGGCCGGCCTGCTGATCGGGCTGGGCGTGGCCGCAGTGCTGTACCTCCAGGGGGCGGATCGCCCCGACAGCCTGAGCGACTGGCTGAGCGAACGCGATCGCCCCGCGGCCGAACCGCGCCCGGAACCCGTGCCCGACCCCGCTTCCGAACCCGAGCCCGAGCGCGAGGAACCGCGCTTTCGCTATTACGAACTCCTGCCCGAGGACGAAGTGACGGTGCCCGATACGCCGGCCCGCGACGATGCGGATACGGCCGCCCCGCCCGCGCCGCTGGATGCACCGGATGCCGACGGGCCCGTGGTGCTGCAGACCGGCTCGTTCCGGCGCCCCGAGCAGGCCGACGAGATGCGTGCCCGCCTGACCCTGCTGGGCCTGTCTCCCGAAGTGCGGGAAGCCGAGATCGACGGCGACACCTGGTACCGCGTGTACCTCGGGCCGTACAGCGATCCGGACCGCACCCGCGAAGTCCTGGAACGGCTGCGCTCGGAAGGCATCGAGGCCCTGCGCCTGCGCGACCGGGGCTGACCATGGAGACCGGGGAGAGCGCCGCGCCGGATCTCGACGCGCTGTCCGCCGAAGTCGACGGTCTCCAGCGCATTGCCGAACGGCGCGACCTGCAGGACCTGCTCCGCCGCGCGCGACGCCGGCGCGACCGTGGCCAGGCGTTCGACCGCCTGGCCCGCAACCTGCAGCAGCGCCTCGCGACCGAACAGCAACGCGAGGCCGCGGCCGAGGCGCGTCGGCCGCAGCCGGTGTATACCGGGGATCTACCGGTGCACGCGGAACGCGACCGGATCATCGAGGCGATCCGCACCCACTCCGTGATCGTGCTCTCCGGCGAGACCGGCTCCGGCAAGACCACCCAGCTGCCCAAGCTGTGCCTGGAGGCCGGACGCGGTCGCGGCGGGCTGATCGGCCACACCCAGCCGCGGCGCATCGCCGCGCGCTCGGTGGCCGCACGCATCGCCGAGGAGCTGGGCACCCCGCTGGGCGAGGAGTCCGGCGCCGCGGTGGGCTGCAAGGTCCGCTTCTCCGACCGCACCGGGCCGGACAACTTCGTCCGCCTGATGACCGACGGCATGCTGCTGGCCGAGATGGCCCACGACCCCGAGCTGCTCGCCTACGACACCGTCATCGTCGACGAGGCCCACGAACGCAGCCTCAACATCGACTTCCTGATGGGGGTCCTGCAGCGCCTGGTGCGCAAACGTCCGGAGCTTCGGGTAATCATCACCTCGGCCACCCTGGACCCGGAACGCCTGTCGCGCTTCTTCGACGACGCCCCGATGATCGACGTGCCCGGGCGCACCTATCCGGTCGAGCTGCGCTACCGCCCGCTGGAAGCGGAC
This sequence comes from Thioalkalivibrio sp. ALR17-21, assembly GCF_000420185.1. Classification (NCBI taxonomy): domain Bacteria; kingdom Pseudomonadati; phylum Pseudomonadota; class Gammaproteobacteria; order Chromatiales; family Ectothiorhodospiraceae; genus Thioalkalivibrio; species Thioalkalivibrio sp. ALR17-21. The sequence continues at coordinate 86,558 of NZ_ATUL01000010.1, forward strand.
ACCGCGGACGCGGGCGAGGACGATGACGGCGGCGAACGCGACCTGTTCACCGGCATCCGCGACGCGGTGCGCGAATGCCGCCGCGCCGGCCCCGGCGACATCCTGGTGTTCCTGCCGGGCGAACGCGAGATCCGCGATGCCCACCGCGCCCTGCGCGGCGAAGAGTCCGCGCCCGACACCGAGGTCCTGCCGCTGTACGCGCGGCTGTCGGCGCGCGAGCAGTCACGGGTGTTCCAGGCGCACTCGGGCCGGCGCATCGTGCTCGCCACCAACGTCGCCGAGACCGCACTGACGGTGCCCGGCATCCGCTACGTGATCGACTCCGGGCTGGCCCGGGTGTCGCGCTATTCGTGGCGCACGCGGGTGCAGCGGCTGAGCCTCGAACCGGTATCGCAGGCCGCCTGCGACCAGCGCGCCGGCCGCTGCGGACGCCTCGGGCCGGGGGTCTGCATCCGCCTGTTCTCCGAGGAGGACTACCAGCAGCGCCCGGCCTTCACCGACCCGGAGATTCAGCGCTCCAACCTCGCCTCGGTGATCCTGCAGATGGCTGCGCTGAAACTGGGCGACCCGCGGCGCTTCCCGTTCGTCGACCCGCCGGATTCGCGCCTGATCAAGGACGGCTACCGCCTGCTGGAGGAACTGGGGGCGGTGGATGCCGGCCATCGCCTGCAGGAGCGCGGCCGCCAGCTCTCGCGCATGCCGGTGGATCCGCGTCACGGGGCCATGCTGCTGGCCGGCGCGGACCATGGCTGCGTGACCGAGACCGCCACCATCGCCGCGTTCCTGTCCCTGCAGGACCCGCGCGAGCGCCCCGCCGACGCCACGCAGGCGGCCGACACCGCGCATGCCGAGTTCCGCGTCGAGGGCTCCGACTTCATGGGCATGCTGCGGCTGTGGCAGGCCTGGCACGACGCGCGCGAGGCACGCGGCTCGAACGCCCTGAAGCGCTGGTGCCGCGAGCACTTCCTCAACTTCATGCGCATGCGCGAATGGCAGGAGCTGCGCAGCCAGCTGCTGCGCCTGGCGCGCGACATGGAACTGCACCCGGGCCGCGCGACGGCCGAACCCGCGTCCGTCAAACCCGAGGCGGTGCACCGCGCCCTGCTCAGCGGGCTGGTCAGCCAGATCGGGCAGAAGACCGAACGCGGCGACTATCTCGGCGCGCGCAACCGCCGCTTCCAGATCCATCCGGGCTCGGTGCTGGCGAAGAAAAAGCCCAACTGGGTGGTCAGCGCGGAGATCGCCGAGACCACCCGGGTGTACGCCCGCGAGAACGCGCGCATCGAACCCGACTGGCTCCTGGAGGTGGCGCCGCACCTGCTGCGCCATCATATCTTCGAGCCCCATTTCCAGCGCCGGAGCGGGCGCGTGGGCGCCTACGACCGCATCACCCTCTACGGTCTGGTGGTCGCGGCGAAAAAGCCGGTGGACTTCGCCCGCCACGACCCCGAGGAGGCCCGGCGCATCTTCATCCGCGAGGGGCTGGTCGGCGGCCAGCTGCGCACCCGCTCGCGCGGCGTGCGCGCCAACCGCGAGGCGGTGGCCGCGATCACCGAGGAGGAGGCCCGCGGCCGGCGTCGCGACCTGCTGGCCGAGGAGGACCGGCTGTTCGAGTTCTACGCCGCGCGCATCCCGGAGGACGTGCGTGACGGTCCGTCGTTCGAACGCTGGGTGCGCAAACGCGAGCAGAAGGACCCCGACTGCCTGCGCATCGACCCCGCCGAGCTGCGCAACGAACCCGAAGAGTCCCTGCCGCAGGGCGCCTACCCCGATCACCTCGAACTGGAGGGCCTGCGCCTGCCGCTGCACTACCGCTTCGAACCCGGGCAGGAAGACGACGGGGTGACCGTGGACGTCCCCGTGGCCGCACTCAACGCGGTGCCGGACTGGCTGGGTGACTGGCTGGTGCCGGGCCTGCTGGAGGAGCGGGTCACGGCACTGCTGAAGAGCCTGCCCAAGAGCCTGCGGCGCCAGTTCGTGCCGGCGCCGGACTTCGCCCGCGCCGCGCTGGCGCGGCTGGAGCACCGCCAGGGCCCGCTGCTGCCGGCGCTGGCGGAAGAACTGGAGCGCATGACCGGCACCGCCATCCCGCCCGATGCCTGGCGCCCGGACACGCTCGAACCGCACCTGATCCTGCGCTTTCGCATCCTCGACCCGGAGGGGAAAGAGCTGACCGCCGGGCGCGACCTGCCGGCGCTCAAGGCCGAACTCGGCGGCACCGCGGAGGCCACCTTCGACCCCGGCCCGACGAGCGGCCCCCAGCGCGAGAGCATCACCGAATGGGACTTCGGCGCATTGCCGGAGAGCGTGGAACAGGAACACCAGGGCGCCCGCATGCGCGCCTTCCCGGTGCTGGTCGACCGCGGCGACAGCGTGTCGCTGGAACTGGAACCCGATCCGGCCGCGGCCGAACGCCGCCATCGCGCCGGGCTGCGCCGGCTGTTCCTGCTGGCCCTGCGCCCGGCGGTGCGCGATCTCAAGCGCCAGCTGCCGGACATGGACCGCGCCAGCCTGCACTACGCCACGCTGGGACAAGGCCGGGGTGAAGGCATTGCCCTGCGCGACCAGGTACTGGAGGCGGCGGCCGACCGGGTGTTCCTCGCCGACGCCCCGGACCACTGGCCGCGCGATGCCGAGGCCTTCGCCCGGCGACTGGAAGCCGGGCGCGGCGAACTGGGTCCGGCCGCGACCGAACTGGCCCGCCTGGCGGCCGACATCCTCGCCCGCTGGCACGACCTGCGCAGCCGGCTGCACGGTGATCTGCCGCTGTCCTGGATCGAGGCGGCGCGCGACATCCGCGATCAGCTCGACGCCCTGGTGCCGCCGGATTTCCTGCTGAGCACCCCGCCCGACGTGCTGCCCGAGTTCCCGCGCTACCTGCAGGGCATCGAGCGGCGCCTGGAGCGCCTGACCCGGGCCCCGGACAAGGACCGCGCCGGCCGGGTGGCGGTGGAACCACTGTGGCAGAAGGCCCGCGACCTGCTCGAGCGCCGCCCCGACGACCCCGATGTCCTGGCCTTTCGCTACCGCATCGAGGAGTTCCGCGTATCGCAGTTCGCCCAGGAGCTGGGCACCCGCGAAAAGGTCTCGGCACAGCGCCTGGAACGCGAGTACGACACGCTGATCAAACGCTTTGCCGGATCTTTGTAGGCAACGGGAGGGGAGCGCATGCATGTGGTGGTCATCGGAGCCGGCGTGATGGGGGTCACCACCGCGTGGTATCTGCGCGAGGCCGGGCTCGATGTCACCCTCCTGGATGCCGCGACCGAACCGGCGGCCGGCGCCAGCCATGCCAACGGCGGCATGCTGCACGCCAGCCATGCCGAGCCCTGGAACACCCCCGGCGTCGGGCTCGATCTGCTGCGCTATCTGGGGCGCGAGGACTCCCCGCTGCTGATGCGCCCGCGCGCCCTGCCGGGACTGGCCGGCTGGGGCCTGCGTTTTCTGTGGCACAGCCGGCGTTTGGCCTTCCAGCGGCACTCCCGCGTCAATGCCCGGCTGGCCGCCTTCTCCCTGCGCGAGACCCGGCGCCTGAATCGGGAACTGGCCGGCTCCGGCCTGAACTTCGACTTCCGCGAATCCGGCATCCTCAAGATCTTCCGCGACCCGCAGAGCCAGGCCCGCAACCGGCATGCGGCCGAGGCCATGCAGGACGAGGGCGTGCGGTTCGAGGCCTGGGACACCGAGCAGGTGATCAACCGCGAACCGGCGCTGGCCGGGGTGCGCGACGAACTCTGCGGCGGGCTGTATTTCCCGGATGATGCCATCGGGGATGCGCGCCGCTTCACCACCGGACTGCTCGAGCTGGCGCAGGACCGCGGCCTGCGCTACCGGCCCGCGACACGCGTGCAGCGGCTACGCACGTTCCAGGGGCGAATCGACGCGATCGAGACCGATGAGGGACCCATCGCGGCCGATGCCTGCGTAGTCGCGAGCGGACACGAAGCCCCGGCGCTGCTGCGCCCGCTCGGGCTGCACCTGCCGGTGGCCCCGGTGAAGGGCTATTCCCTGAGCCTGCCGATGGATGCCGAACGGCGGCTGAACCTGCCGCTGATCGACGACGCCAACAAGGTGGTCATGACCCCGCTGGGCGATCAGCTGCGGCTGGCCGGCACCGCCGAGTTCGCCGGCACCGACGCGCGCATGGAACCCCGACGCGCAGCCAACGTGCTGGCCCAGTGCCGGCACACGCTGACCACGCTGCCGGCGGAGCTCGACCGCGAGACCATGGCCCCGTGGGCCGGGCTGCGCCCGATGAGCGATCGCGGTACGCCGATTCTGGGGCCCACGGCGGTACCGGGCCTGCATCTCAACACCGGCGCCGGGCATCTCGGCTGGACCTTTGCCTGCGGCGCGGCGGCACTGGTGCGCGACGGCCTGCTGGGGCGGGCGCCCGAGGCCTCGCTGGAAGACTTCCGGCTCTGAGCCGGGCGCGCCGGTCTCAGTCGCCGACCGGGGCGAACACCAGCCGCAGTCGCGCGCCACCCAGCTCCGGCGCCCGCTCGATCTCCAGCTGACCGCCATGGTCGCTGACCAGGGTATGGATGATGCTCAGTCCCAGCCCCTGCCCCGCCGCCTGTCCGTGCACATCTTCACGCGTGTCGGCCCGCTGGCCGCGTTCGAGGACCCGCTCGCGATCGGCCGGGTCGATCCCGGGTCCGTCGTCATCCACCGTCAGCACGGTTTCCCGCCCATCGCAGTGTGTGGTGATCCGCACCCGCGAGCGGGCGTGGCGCACCGCGTTGTCCAGCAGATTCCCCAGCAGTTCGAGCATCGCGCCCGAATCCATGCGCAGGGCACAGCCCTCCGCCAGATCGGTCTCCAGCGACACCCCCTGGTGCTCCGCCAGCCGCCGCAGGGCGCGGCAGGTGCGCTCGATCACCGGGGCCAGCGGCTCGGGCGTCTGGAACGGCACCGGGCCCACCCGCTGGGCCTGGTTGAGCTGGTGCTGGACCATCGCCTGCAGGCGGTCGACCTGGCGCCGCAGGTCCTCGTGATCGGGGGCGTGTCCTTCCAGATTCAGGCGCAGCGAGGCGATCGGCGTCTTGAGACTGTGGGCAAGATCCGCCAGTGCGTTCTGCTGGCGCACCAGGCGCTCGCGCTCGAAGTCGATCAGGTCGTTGATGGAGCCGGTCAGCGCCCCGATCTCGCGCGGATACGGTCCCTCCAGATGCACCCGGTCACCATGGCGCAGGGCGTCCAGCTCCGCGCGCACCCTGCGCAGCGGCCGCAGGCCCCAGAACCACAACGCCAGGATCAGGGCCACGATCAGCGACAGGGTCATGGTCAGCAGGCCCTGCCACAGACTGTAGCGGTAGCTCTCAACCTGCTCGTCGAATGCGCTGCGATCCTCCAGCATCTGGAACACCAGCGGCACCGATTCGCCATCCAGCTGCCAGCGCACCGTCATGCTGTAGGCAAAGTATTCTTCACGCGTCCAGTCATTCAGTTCGGTGGCCACCGCCGACGGCGAACGCCAGACGGTATCGCCGGCAGGCCCGAGGATGCGCGCATACAACCCGCCGCCGGGCAGCTGCAGCCGGCTCTCCGGCAGCATCTGCGGCACCCGCACGTCGTCTTCCGCGAGCACCTCGACCATGCCCATCAGCAGCAGCACCTGCGCCTCCAGCCGGGTTTCGGCCGCATCCGCGGCATTGTCGCGAAAGGCGGTTTCCAGCACCCATGCAGTCAGCACCGAAAACAGCAGCACCACCGCCACCGCCACCAGCCCCATGCGCAGGAGCAACGGCGCGCGGGCGGCGCGATCGGCCAGGGAACGCTCGGCAAGGGCCATGGACGGGCGTGACGTAACCGTTCAGGCGTCGGCCGAAGCGGCGTCGGGCTGCAGGGCGAAACGATAACCGCGGCCGCGCAGGGTCTCGATCACGCCCAGCCCGCCGTCCGGGTCCAGCTTGCGCCGCAGGCGCCCGATCAGCACCTCGATCACGTTGCTCTCGCGGTCATCGTCGTGCTCGTAGAGATAGTCGGCCAGGGCGTCCTTGCTCAGCACCCGCCCGGGCTGGCGGGCCAGATGCAGCAGCAGGCGGTACTCGAAGGTGGTCAGGCTGACGCCCTCGCCGTTCAGCCACACGGCATCGGAGGCAGTGTCGATCACCAGCGGGCCAAAGCGCAGCGCCTCATGACCCGACTGCAGGCTGCGGCGTGCCAGCGCGCGCAGGCGCGCCACCAGTTCCTCCACATGGAAGGGTTTGGTCAGGTAATCGTCGGCGCCCGCCTCCAGACCCTCGACCTTGTCCTGCCAGCGGTCACGGGCGGTCAGCACCAGGATCGGCAGCCGCGGCTTGTGTTCGCGGGTCCGGCGGATCACGTCCAGGCCGTCCATCCCGGGCAGACCCAGGTCCACCACGGCAATGTCGCAGTTGTATTCGGCCAGCAGATACAGCCCGGTGTCGCCATCGGCGGCGGTGTCCACCCGGCAGCCCGATTCCTGCAGCTCTCCGGCCAGCTGGCCGCGCAGCGCCGAATCATCCTCCACCAGCACGATTCGCAGGTTCATCGCTGCACCTCCGTGCCCTGTTCGATCCGCAGCGTCCGGACCTCCTGATTCTCGGTCAGGATACGCACCACGAAGACCCGTACGCTGCCCTCGCCGTCATTTTCCCGGGCCGAAAGGATCCGCCCGGGATACAGCGCCTCCACCTGTTCGACCGCCTCGTCCAGCGTCCACACCGGGTTGCGATCCGCCCCGTCCTCGCGCGCACCGGCGCCCCCCGCCAGCAACAGGATCAGAAGGAACACCACGGGGGCAAGACGGGACATTCGGATTCCCCACACACTGGACAACATCAACAATCTCTCCCTGACTGAGTTCGACGGACGGTTGCAGTGCCAAGGGTATCCGCCTAGCCTGAACCGCATCTGAAATCCGCATGCGACACAGCCGAGCCACCATGTCCGAACCCAGCGATCTTCCCGTCGAACCACCGGCCGACCCCGAGGCCGAAATCCCCATCGAGGAGGAGGCCGGGCCCATCCGCTGGAGCGAGCTGATGCCCCATTTCGCCCGCGGTGTCGTGATTCGCGTGGCCCCCGAACTGGACCTGATCGAGGTGGCCCGCGCCTTCCGTGACGATGCCACCCACGAGGTCAGCGCCTGGCTGGCCAGCGGCCAGGTGGCGCGCGCCTCCGACGAGGACGCCCGCCGCTGGACCGAGGCCGATCCGGTGTTCACCGCCATCGTGGCCGCACCGTGGGTGCTGGCCCAGGAGCGGACGACGGCGCATTAGGCGGGTCGGCCCTGATCGGCCGGAGGGCCGGCCTCCTACCCCCGGACCGCAGGAGGCCAGCCCTCTGGCCGATTGGGTTACCCCGCGGCCGATCCCGCGCGTTCAGCCACCGAGGGCCTCGGGGTCGAACCTCACCGCAATGCCCTCCTCGTGCACGCGCACGACCTGGGCACGGACCTTCGGCGGCTCGTCACCGTCCCCCAGCAGGCCGAACACCTGCAGCATCAGCTCGTCGTCCGACTCGAGCTCCAGCAACCCCCTGAGATCCGGTTTCTGCCCCTCCTCCCAGCGCAGGAAGGCCCCGCCACCGGAGATGTCATTGGTGGTCAGGGTCACCGGCTCGCCATCGCCCGCCGATACCACCACGTTGACCGTCATCGGTATCCGCGGATGACGTCGCCGCTCCTCGATCATGGTTCCATCCCCTTGCTGTCTTAGAAAACGCTAATCGAAAACGATTTTTTTTTGTGCTATACCGTCGAGGCAATGATCGACCCAAGGCGAGATCATGCGCAAGGCCGGGCATGAACCCGGCCGCGCCAATGAAGAGCCCGGATCGTCACACCGGGCCGGAGGATGAAGGCAGCGCATCACGGCTGTCGCCGCTAAAACAGCAAACCTTCAAGACGGAGGAGTCCGTAACAATGAAGAAATCGCGTCTTACTTTCGCGGGGCTGGTCGGGGCCGTGGCCCTTGCCATTCCGTTCGCTCAGGCCACGGCCGGCGACGAAATCACGCGTGGACAGCTGATGGCCGACACCTGCGTGAACTGCCACAGCGCCGCGTCCGCCGAGGCCGGGGGTGCCCCGGATCTCAGTAACTATCCCTCCAGCCTCATTGTCAGCCAGATGAAGGCGTTCCGCGATGGCGAACGCCCGGCCACGGTCATGGACCGTCACGCCACCGGCTACACCGATGAGGAAATCGAGGCCCTGGCCGCGTACTTCGGTCAGTGAACGGCCCAGAACACAAGAGAGGGAGAGACATCATGCAGGAATTTTCCCGCCGTAATTTCATCAAGGTCGTCGGCGCGGGGAGCGCCGTGGCCCTGACCGGCATCGGCTGTGCGCCGCACAAGACGCGTGCCCCCGAAAAGGCCCATGTCGTCGTGGTCGGTGGTGGCTCCGGTGGCGCCACCGCTGCGAAGTACCTGAAAAAGTATTCGCCGGAACTCAACGTCACCCTGGTCGAGCCCAACGCCCGCTATTACACCTGCTATGGCAGTAACTGGGTGCTGGGCGGCATCGTCGACATGGACTTCATCGAACAGACCTACGGCGCGCTGGAAAGCCGCCACGGGGTCCGTGTCGTGCAGGATCGCGTGACCGCGGTGGACGCCGACGGCCGCAACGTCCGTCTCGCCAGTGGCGAGACCCTGCAGTACGACAAGCTGGTCATGTCCCCGGGCATCGACTTCCGCTATGACCGCACCGAGGGCATCAGCGAGGCCGACGCCGAGCGCATCCCGCACGCCTGGAAGGCCGGTGACCAGACCCGCATCCTGCGCCAGCAGCTGGAAGACATGCCCAATGGCGGCACGTTCGTGATGGTGGCCCCGCCGAACCCGTTCCGCTGCCCGCCCGGGCCGTACGAGCGCGTGTCGCTGATCGCGAACTACTTCAAGCAGGAGAAGCCCCGTTCCAAGATCATCATCCTTGACCAGAAGGACGGCTTCTCCAAGCAGGGCCTGTTCGAGGAAGGCTGGGAACAGGAATACGGCGACATGATCGAATGGCGCCCCGCCTCGGACGGCGGTCTGGTCGAGGAGATCGACGTCCGCAACATGACCGCGGTGACCGAAGCCGGTTTCGAACGGGTCGAGGCCGACGTGATGAACTTCATCCCGGCCCAGCACGCCAACCAGGTCATGCACGACGCCGGACTCACCAACGCGGAGGGCTGGTGCCCGGTGCGTCAAGACACCTTCAGGTCCGAACATGACGACAACATCTATGTGCTGGGCGACGCCTCCGTGGCCGGTGCGATGCCGAAGTCGGGCCACTCCGCCAACACCCAGGGCAAGATGGTCGCCGCGGCGATCAGCCACGAACTGGCCGGCCGCGACCCGGTCACCCCGACCGCGGTAAACACCTGCTACAGCCTGGTCACGCCGGACTACGGCATCAGCGTGGCGGCGGTGTACCAGTTCAAGGACGGCCAGATGGCCGGCGTGGAAGGCGCCGGTGGTGTCAGCCCGACGGGTGCATCCAGCCGCTTCCGCGAGCAGGAAGCTCAGTACACCCGCGGCTGGTACGCCGGCATTACCGCGGACATCTGGGGCTGACCGAAGCCTTTAGCCTCATCACACGAACGGGATGGACCCTGTTGACGGCGCCCTCCGGGGCGCCGTTTTTTTGCGCCCCCTCCCGCCACCGCGCCTTCCTCAGGCGTTCAGATCGGGGATCAGGCGGCTGCGCAGCCGCGCAATGGTGTCCTTGAGCTGAAGCTTGCGCTTCTTCAGTCGGCGGATCTCGAGAAAATCCGGGGACGGCCCGGCGTGCATGGCGGCGATCGCCGAATCCAGCGCCCGGTGCTCCGCCTCCAGTTCCGTCAGTCGTGCGCGTATCTCGCTGTCGTATTCCACGTCCGCTCCCCGGGATCCAACGGGATCCAACGCCTCGCGTATCATCCCAGACCAGCCCGGTCAGGGCCACAGGCCCGCTCACCCGCGAACCCGGAGACCGGAACATGGCCGTACGCAACACGTCGCTGTCCATCCCCACGCCACGCGGAGTCCGGCTGAGCGGCGTCCTGGTGGAACCCGAGGGGCCACCGCGCGGCAAGGCCTGCATCGCGCACTGCTTTGCCTGTTCCAAGGACTTCCCCGCCACCGTGCGCCTGGCCCGCGCGCTGGCCGAGGAGGGCTACGCCACCCTGCGCTTCGATTTCGCCGGACTGGGTGAATCCGAAGGGGCGTTCGCAGAGTCCACCCTCCAGACCGGCCGCGAAGACCTGGAAGCGGCGCTGGACACCCTCGCCGCGCATCACCCGGACACGGAGCCCACCCTGCTGCTCGGCCACAGTTTCGGCGGAGCGCTGGCCATTCTCGTCGCTCCCGAACGCCCGGAGGTCGACGCCGTGGTCACCATCGCCGCCCCCAGCCGTCCCGGACACGTGCGTCACCTGTTCCAGGACCACGCAGAGGAGATCGCGCGCGAGGGGCACGCCCGCCTGATCATCGGGGGCCGTCCGGTCACCATCGGCCGCGCGCTGCTGGAGTCCATCGAGGAGCCCACGCTGGAAACGGCGCTGGCACAGCTCAACCGGCCGATCCTGCTGCTGCACGCCCCCGGAGATACCGTGGTCAACGTCGACCACGCCGGTTATATCTTCCGCATGGCGCAGCACCCGCGCAGCTTCGTCGCCCTCAACCGCGTCGACCACCTGCTCTCGCGCCCCGAACACACCCGCTACGTCGCCGGCCTGATCCGCGCCTGGTCCGCCAACCTGACTGATTGACGCATCCACCGCCGGATCGCGCAGGGGGCTGCGCTCCTACGAGACCTCCCCCGGCCGTAGGAGGCCAGCCCTCTGGCCGATCGGGCCAGCCCCGGCGCCGGATCGCGCAGGGGGCTGCGCTCCTACGGGGGCCACCCCGGGCCGCAGGAGGCCAGCCCTCTGGCCGATCGGGCCAGCCCCGCACCGGATCGCGCAGGGGGCTGCGCTCCTACGGGGGCCGCCCCGGGCCGCAGGAGGCCAGCCCTCTGGCCGATCGGGGCTACCAGTAGCTCTCGGTGGTGAGATGCCCCGGCTTGCGCCGGCGGTTCTTCTCCAAACCCCGTTCGCGCAGCATCGACTGGGTTTCGGAGACCATGTCGGGGTTGCCGCAAAGCATCACCTGGGAGTGCTCCGGCGCAAAATCGATCCCCGCCTGCGCCTCCA